>QHXC01000173.1 GCA_003222815.1 Acidobacteriota bacterium
GACTATTCCGGTGATTCCCAGCAGTGTCGGCAGCACACTGACTGGGATGAGTGCACAGCAGAAGAAAATGATCTGGCGGCCTGTGCGTTCACCGCTAACGTGCATCGAAAAACCTCCACGTGCGTAGTCTTCGGTGAATACCCAGGAGATAGCGAAAAAATGCGGCATCTGCCACAGGAAAAGGATCGCGAACAGCGACAGAGCCACGGCATCGATTTCGCCACGAGCGGCTGTCCAACCCATCAGGGGGGGCGCAGCGCCTGGAAAAGCGCCGATGAGCGTGCACATTGCCGTTCGTGTCTTCAACGGCGTGTATACGAAGATGTACGCTGCGAGCGTCAAAATCCCAAGCAAGCCCGTTAGGATATTCACAAAGAACATGAGATAGGCGGCTCCCGCTAGGGAAGTGACCGCCGAAAAAAGCAACGCTTCATTCGGGAACAGACGCCCGTCCGGCAGCGGCCGATTTCGAGTACGGTGCATCCGCGCGTCGAGATCGCGTTCGAAGTATTGATTCAAAGCGCTAGCGCCGCCCGCTACGAGTGCAGTTCCGAGTATGGTGTGAAACAAAAGGACAGGTCGAAGGCCCTCCCGCGAGGCCATGTAGTAACCGACCAGGGTCGTCACAAGCACCAGGAAAGTGATGCGCGGTTTGGTGAGTTCCACCAGATCGATGAAACGCACTCGATGCGTCGTCAACTCCAGCGGCGTTACTTCCATGCCGGTACCCTCACGGCTACCATCCCGTACGTCCTCAGCGTCAGCAAAAGAGATGTTCCAAGAACAAATGCGCCCGTCGCGACATGAGCTGTTGTTGGTACGATGGCCTTCGAAGTCCAAACCGTAAGCGCGCCGAGCATGAGTTGTACTCCAACCAATAGCAGCATGGCCAAAATCAAAAGTGCGGTGAAGCATGCGGTGAGGAGGGCGAAACGATGGAGTCCAGTGTTTTCGCCCTCCTCGGCAAGCGAGGACACTTCGCGTGACATCTATTCCGTAGGCTTGCTATCGGCCTTGAAGCCGAAGGTGACCTCCTTCTTCTCATTATCTTTAACTTCAACCATTTGAGTCTGCACCCCATACTTTTCGTGCCAGGCTACGACTTCGTAGTTACCGGCGGGCAGTTTCAATTCCCACGTTCCACCTTGTTTCGAGACGGTGTGGTAGGGGTGGTTGAAGACGCCGACGAACGCTCCCATCCACTTATGAACGTCGCAGCGGATCGGAAGAGGCACTTCTTCATTGGCAAATTTGGTCTCGTTCACCATGTTCTGCACCGGCTGGCCAACGTTGAATTGCGGATTCTTCTCCGCCCAGGCATGGATGTTGTGAAGCGTCATGTCGCTGTTTTTGACTTTCAGCGGCTGGTTCGTTTGCATCGTGAAGACATGCGGGATGTAGTGGCAATCATGCTGGTCGATTTGAACAGAATCCGTCGGAGTCGGGTAGGTCACATTCGGCATGCCGGATTTCACGTAAACGATCACATTCTCCAACCCTCCGTCGCTGACTTTGACAGTCTCGAGTGTGGGATTCTGGGAATGCTGCTGGCAGTACGGATCGGCCGACATTTGAATCTTCTCATTGGGTGGAGGCGTTCCTTCAAACGTAATCTTACCGCCTACCGTCGCCGTCGCCGCTGGCGCGCTAGCTCCCGGCGGAGCCACGCCAGGACCCGTTGGTGGAAGGTTCGTCGTTTGCTCACCCCCGCCGCAACTCACGGCAAGCGCAAGGACGAGAATCGAAGAACAAATGAACAGCACTCGTTTTTGCATCTTGGAATCTCCAGGTTATAGGGTGTAGATCATTAGGGTGTAAATGACTTAGAAAGCCTAACAATTGAATATACATCGGAACCTATTAGCGACAAAGAGGGGGGAATTTTAGCCGCAAATTGCGCGAATGACGCGAATGGGGCCGCTGCCCTCGGCCCGATTCTCAAGGGCAGCAATTCCTTGCGGCCCATTTGCGTCATTCGGGCAATCCGCGGCTAAAATTCCCCCTTCTGGCTAATTCGTCGTTGACAGACCACGGCGGCGGCCGCCACCAACGGTGATGAACAGGTGGTCACGGACGGCCTGGATTTGGGCCTTCACGTCCCCGCCGAGGATATTCGGGAACGGACTCTGACCCTCCGGATGGTCCGCAGTCGCCGGGAAGAACGTGGGCATTCGAGTGCCAGGCATGATCTTCTGAGGGTCCGCCAACCACTGCAGCACCCATTCCGGCCGCAAGCGCTGGCTCGCCAGCATCAGATTCGGCGCGAGGTCTTCCGGGGCCTTCCCGGGGGGAAGTACGTTGCTGGTCGGATGGCAGCTTGTGCATTGCATCTTTGTGAAGAGGTCTGCACCAACCTTGAGTTTTTCCGCATCGGTGTCGATATCTGTTGAGATGAACGGATAATCGACCTTATCCAGCGCTGAGAAATAACGCTCGATCGTCCCGGCCTGCCGTTCGGTAAAGTGGAAGGTCGGCATGCGGGCCGTCAACCACGGGCGCAGCCTCACGGTGCCGGGATCCTTCAGGAAAGGATGCAGCCATAGCGGCTGTGTCTTGAATCCCTCGGTTGCGAGGTTCGGCGGCCATAGCGCTTGGACAGAAAAGGTCGGCCGAATATCGCCGCCTGCGCCTTCGATGAGATGGCAGCCCTTGCAGTTCTTTTCTGCGATTAACTGGCGACCTTCGGCAATGGCGGGTTGCGTCTTGTCGCGCATTTCCAAGGGTACAGGGTCTCGAACGAGGCTGGTCAGCACGCCGGTGATCGCGTCAACATCTTTATCGCTAAAATGAAAATTCGGCATCTTCAACAATTCTTCAGGCCTCTTTACGCGGCCGACATCGAAGATGCGCGGATTCTTCAGCTTCTGCTCGTACCAGCCTCGGCGTGAATGCTCGATGGGAAGGAATCCGAAATCGAGCTGTGAAATGAGCTTGGTACCCGCCTCAGTCAGTTCGGTTCCTATCGGTTGCGCCTTTTCAAAGCCCGGAATCTGGTGACATCCGAAGCAACCCTTCTGGCTGATGAGCCGCTCGCCTGTATAGAGATTCTTCTGCTCGAGCGTCATGCTCTTCAGCTTTTCACGCGCTTCAATGTCCGTTGAATTGGTTCGGAGAAACTCCAGAGTCACGTCGTCCAGCGCGGCCGGATCCACTTCCGGCAACGGCTTGTTTTCCCAATCCGGATTTCGCAACGAAGACAAGTATCCGGCCACGTCCGCCGCTTCTTGATCGCTCAGTCGCAGGCTCGGCATCTTTGTTTCGGGCCACACCTGGGAAGCATCCTTTACCCAGTTGTAAATCCAGGACACGGGAACCTTACTGCCCTGGTTGGCGAGTTCTTCCCCTCAGCCGGATTTCCGCCAGTGTGGCCGGGCGGCAATTGCTTCGCCTGGGACTTCGACCAAAGGTATTCCGTGATCGCATTGATCTCCGCCACGTTTCGTTTGTCCCAGTGCGCTGCGTCATAGGGCGGAGCGCCGCCTCCATTATTGTCGTTCCACCAGAATTGCGGCATGCGCGCTTCAGACTTGAACTCCTTCGGATTGGCCAACCACTTGCGGACCCACTCCTTGGTAAGCTTTCCGGAAACGGTCGAAAGATCCGGCCCGACCTTTCGGATGTTTTCGTAGCCCGGGATCTTGTGGCAACCGAAGCAGCCATAGATGCGGATGAGATCGCGACCGTTATTCAGCGCAGCGGCTTTTGGAACTTCCGGGCTGGCGTTGTGGCATTTGTAGCAGCCGGCCTCGATGTTGTTCATCGGGTACATCGGCGTTTCCAGGAACTCCTGTTCATGCCACTTGTATTTCTGCTGCCACTGCTTCCGCTGCTCTTCGCTGCGCGGCATGTGTCCCGCATTCTGAAAACTCGTCGCGCGATCCAAACCGTTGTGGCACGTCGTACAGCCGAACGTTTCCATAGGATGCGGCGAGGCTGAATTGATGTAGAGATCCAGATTGGGATGAGTCCGGAAAGGTTGCGGCGCGTCCTGGAACCCTTTCTGATCGATTCCCTGATGGCACGTGGTACAGCGGTCAACGCGCGGAATGGCTTTGAACGGCTGGTCGTTATACAGATTATTCACAATGATCTGGTTAATGCGTTCCGACGGAGCCATGAAGTCGAATACGGGAGCATTCCGGAAGGACGTCACTATCAAACCGGGATTGAGAGTATTCATCCTGGCTTGAAGCCGGGTGTAGTCGGTCAGCATCGTGTCGATGTCTTTTTGGATCGTGTTCCGTTTGCCGATGTATTTGTTCAGTTCATCATTAGCAGCTCGCAGGTCGAGATCGACTCTTTCCAGCTCGGCCTTGTAGTCGTCCAGTTTTTTTTCGGTTTCTTTCAACCGGTCGCCGAGGCGCTGCGCGTCTGAACGCTTATTGGCCACAGCTTCTTCGTACTCGTACTTCTGCGAGTCGTAGACAGCCTTCGTGAACTGGTAATTCTGGTTGACGGCGTATTTTCTCGCACTCCGATCATTGACCGGCTTCTGAGCCCTTTCCACCTGAGTTTCGTTCTGCTGCAACTCGGCACGCGCTTGCTGAAGCTGCTGTTGGAGCTGTTGAAACTTGTTGCGATCCAGCGAGGCGGCCGCCTGCTGCAGGTCCTTCTGTGTCCGCTCGATCTGCAAGCGGTTGAAATTCCGCTGATACGTCTTCCATTCGCGCGAGTAGTCCGCCAGAACCATTCCAATAGTGAAGACGAAGAACAGAATGCTGGAAATCGCGAACCACTTATGGAGGGAGTTGACTTCGTAGAGCCGGTCACCTCTCTTCTCGATGTTCACTGCGGGTATCTTTTTCGCCGGCGTCGGTATGGGCGGCTTTTTGTGGCCGCCTTCATTGGGAGTTTCGCTAGTCAAGGCTTTGCTCCATCGTAACCGCAGGCTTTACGCCCGCGCGCGCCCATAAAGGGCGCGGCTACTAGATATTGAAGAAGTACTCGGGAATACCAATGATGTACTTCAGGTTAAAAAGCCACCGCAGGACCATCTTGATCGGTAGCGCCATCATAGCCAGCAACAAAAACGTCATGAGGTGAAAACGAACGGGCCCAAGCGTGTTGTAAAAACGCTTTAACAACGTTCTGGCAAGCAGTGGCGGCATCGCGAGGAGATAAGTCAGCACGGCAACGAACCCGAAAAACTCGCGAATCAGCGGATTCTTCGGAAGCCCCATGCCGAGCGCTTTGACCCAGATGTACTCGGAAAGGTTCACATTCACGAGGGCCTCGAGTTTGTGGATATCCCAGAATTCATACGGCCCGAAAAAATTCCAGTTGGGGCCGCGCAGGAACGTGCCGAGGATCACCAGCAGAATCCAGAGAATCAGAAACCCGAACAGGAACGTGCTGATCTCCCACTTTCGTTCCTTCAGCGTAAAATAACCGTTCCCCTTGGGATTTGTATCTATATAAGGGATCGCCATCAGCCCAACAATGATCAAGCCGGGAAAGACCACGCCCGCCAGCCACGGATCAAAGTAGACGAGCATTTCCTGCAGGCCGAGGAAATACCACGGCGCCTTTGAGGGATTGGGCGAAGCCGACGGGTTTGCCGGCTCTTCAAGCGGCGCCTCCAGCGTCATCGACCAGCCAATGAGAATGACGGTCAGCACGACCATGCAGATCAGTTCGGTGTAAACAAGATCCGGCCAGGTGAGAACCTTATCCGCGGTCTCTTCCTGCTCGATTAGGGGTTTGCCCTCTGCTGTCCGTTGATCGTTCCTCACCGCTTCGCGCAGGGCGAACCATGTGAAAAACGGTATGAGGAAAAGCATACCGACGATTGGAACGTTGTCGGGCTTCGTGACGATCTTCCGGAAATTCGGATCGATCACACTTAGCCCGAGAAAGAGGAACATGCCTGAAAAGACGATCAGCGCCGACCTGTTCGTATAGAACTTCCCCGGATACTTGAGCGAAACAAACAACAGAATCCCCGCGGCAGTAATCAGGAAGTATGGCGCGGTAATGGCATTAATAAATTCTTTGATGAACATTGTTTCTCTGCTCCTACAGTTCTATAGCGGACCGGAAATACCGCCGTCACGGCGAATACGCCAGAAGTGAATGGCCATAAGGAAACCGGCCACCAGCGGCAGCCCGACGCAATGCAGCACGTAAAAACGCAGCAGCGCGCCTTCACCGACGAATCGCCCGCCAAGCAGGGCGAATCGCGCATCGCTCGAGTTGCTGACGAGGGGAATATCACCCAGCTTCAACAACGCGGCGCCGGGACCTTCATGCCCGGCAAACGGTGTGGCTCGAGCCATGTTGCTACCCACGGTGATAGCCCAGATGGCGAGCTGATCCCACGGCAGCAGGTACCCGGTAAAACTCAACAACAGCGTGAGCACGAGAAGAATCACGCCGACGTTCCAGTTGAACTCGCGTGGCGGCTTGTACGAACCCGTCATGAAAACGCGATACATGTGGAGCCAGACAGCAATGACCATGGCGTGCGCGCCCCAGCGATGGATTTCACGCATGATTCCAAGCGGGACTTGCTCCCGCAGATCTCGAATATCCACGTACGCGTATTCGAGCGTCGGCCGATAGTAGAACATCAGCAACAGTCCCGTGAACGTGAGCACGAGGAATAGAAAGAAAGTGATTCCACCCATGCACCACGTGTAGCGCATGCGAATGCCCGACTTGCGAACCTTCACCGGATGCAGATGAAGGAATACGCTACCGAGCATCACCAGCATGCGCTTGCGGTCCGAATCGGGAACGCCGATGCGAAAAATGGATCGATAGATCTGACTTTCCTGGATCCATTCGCCGACCTTCGCCGGCGAAAGGTTCTTGAAAGTTTCCTTAAGTCGATCAGAGAAATTTGCCATTCGATTGACCTTCAGGCCGCGGATGGCACGGATGAATAGCGCGCGTAATCTGCGTAATCCGCGGCTAAATAGTTATTACAATTTCAAAAAGGCTGCTGGATTTGACCACTCGCCCTTTTCCTGCTGGAATTTTCTGCTTTTGTCGACGAGGATCTGGCCATCATCCGCAAGGCTGATCGCGTATCGCTCCAGCGGACGCGGAGTCGGACCTTCAAAATTAACTCCAGTCTTGTAGTAGCCGCTGCCGTGGCATGGGCACTTGAACTTCTGTTCCGCTTCCAGCCAGTTGGGCGTACAGCCAAGATGCGTGCACACGGTCGAGAGCGCGTAAATACCTTCGGCATTTGCATATTGATCGAAAGCGGAGCGCACCAACCACACGGCGAAGCGCTGCTTGAATCGTTCATCGACCTGACCGATCTGGATTTCATTTGGATAACCGGCCTTGAACGTTGGAGGTGGTTCGAACAGGACATTCGGAAACATGAACCGGCCAGTTGCTGTCAGTGTGGCAAGCATCGAGGCAGTGAATGCGGCCCAGGCTACGGTCATCCAGGAAAAGAACGACCGGCGAGGCATCGCCGGCGGCTTGCCTCTTGCAGGTGCAGCCGCGGGTTTAGCAGGTGCCGGCTTGGGTGGCGCCGCTGCAGTCGTTGTGGCGCCTTCTGATTCCTCTTTACTCATCGGGAATCTCCTAACGATTAATTCAGTTGGTTATTACATTTGAAAATCTTTTTAACGCTTCCAACGAAGCATCGCGTACGGCCAGATCCGGGTCATTCTGGCTCAGTGCAACTATTTTATCGTGAGCAGCTTCAAATTTCAGTATCCCCAGACACTTGACCGCGTTTATTAATAGCTCGCCTTTCTGTTCAGCCGTCATGCCCTCCAACTTGTCCAGATAATGGCGATCGGTGAGATTTATCAAGACATCCGCCCCGGACGCATCGTTCATCTGCGCGAGCGCCATCGCGGCATTCCATCGAACATCGTCGCTCGAATCATTCAGAGCAACTTGAAGATTGTGTGTCGCGGCTCGGTCCTTAATGGCTCCAAGGACGTACGCGGAGGTTTTGCGTAGAGCCGGGTCCTGGCTACTCAATTTTTTCAAAATCTCCGGTACGGCCGCTTTATCCCCAATCGAGCCCAAAGCCCACAACGTATAAATCTGGTTCTCCACCTGCGGGTCGCCCAAACCTTCAACCAGCGCGGGAACAGCCCGGGGATCTCCGAGATGACCCATCGTTAGTGCGAGATAGCGTCGCACACGCGGATCTTCGTCACGCGAACTCTGGTAGACCTTGATCAAATCGTTGACGAAATTCGTATTACGCAGCCTTTCCTTCTGGGACGAAATGATGTTCGATAACTCATAAGCCGCCTGCCACCGGCAGCAAATGTCCGAACCTGTTTTAACATCGTTGAGATACTCGCGGGCAGTCTTTTGCTCGTAAGTCAAATACCCAAACAGCAGAAAGATACCCACGCAAATTGCGATGATGATCAGCGGAAAAAGAAAGAATTGCGCAATAAGCAGTGAAGTCGGTCTCTTTATCTCAGTCAGATCTTCCGCAGACGGTACTCGGATAGAAGTGCTTTTTGTTTCCATATGAGACACTGGCGAGGACACTAAAAAGCGAACATTGAAGAATATGGGTTAGTTTGCAGAAAATCAAGCGCGCGAGCAAGAGCGCACAAAATAGCCGCGGATGGCGCGGCTGGCATCCTACGAGCCAGCAATCACGCCGGACTCCGCAAATCGTGCCACGTCGGCTTCACTGTAACCTAGCTTGAACAGAACTTCCCGATTGTGCTCACCAAAACGCGGTGGAGCCATTTCGACTGTACCTGGCGTGTCGGACAGTTTGATGGGGATACCCAGCAATCGCAAGGGACCGTACTCGGGGTGGGTCAGCGCCACAACCATCTCGCGAGCGTGAATCTGTGGGTCTTCCAGGATTTCACCAACAGTATTTATCGGGCCGGACGGGATGCCGACATCGGACATCCGCGCCATGACCTCGGTACGGGTCATCGCGGAAAGGGCGCGATCGATCATGGGTTTCAAGGTGTCATAGTTTGCGAGCCGCGCTTCCATCGTTTCAAAACGGGGATCAACAGCGATCTCACGAAACCCAAGGACTTGACAAAAATTCAGCCACTGCTTTTGGTTGGTTACGGCGATATTCACAAAGCCATCTTGGGCCTTGAAACATTCATAGGGAACAATCGAGGGATGCCGCGTGCCGAGCCGCTGCGGCGAGCGTCCCGTTGTGAGATAGATCAGCGCCTGATACGTAAGCGTCGACACCATACTGTCCAGCAGGCTGATATCGACTTGCTGGCCCTTACCGGTTTTCTGGCGCGCCAGCAGCGCCAGCAAAACTCCCTGGAAAGCGTATAAGCCGGCGACAACATCTGCCAGCGACGCGCCTAACTTTGCGGGTGGGCCGTCGGGATAGCCGGTGAGGTCCATCATGCCGGATTCGCCCTGGGCGATCACGTCGTAGCCGGGCCGATCGCTGTATGGGCCGGTCTGGCCAAAACCGGAAATCGAACAATAGACAGCGCGCTCATTGACTTTCGAAATCGCATGGTAGCCAAACCCTAGCTTTTCTAAGACACCCGGCCTGAAGTTCTCAATGACAACGTCGGCACGCTCGATCAATTTCCAGAGGACTCGGCTTCCGTCTTCGGTCTTCAGATTGAGCCCGACGCTTCGCTTGTTTCTGTTAATGGAGAGGAAATACGTGCTGATCCCTCCGATAAACGGCGGCCCCCATTGCCGGCTGTCGTCTCCGAGCGGCGGCGGTTCAATCTTAATAACCTCCGCCCCCATGTCCGCCAGGAGCATCGTGCATACCGGCCCCGACAGGATCCTCGAAAGGTCAACAACGAAGAGATCATCCAGTGGCCTCATGACACACCCTCGTGCCCTGAGAGCCTACCAACTTCAAGACACGTAACAAAATGTTTCCTCACGGGGAACGGTATCCGCTAGAATACCTGGCAGGCCAGCAACTTCCAGGTTGGCTTATAAATTGCACAATATTAGGCTTTATATGCAAGTACACGGCTACAAACCAGGCAAGCCCGAGGACCGATCAGCGTCATCTGATCAGACGCTTCGCCGTGCCTGGAAGTCGCGAGCGTACACGGTGCCGATGGCTTTTCGTAGTGGATTTCGATGGAGGGCTTCAGCTCTTCGCCAACTGCGACGATGGATAAACCGAGGCGTGTACGCACAACCTGTTACAGTCGTTGTTCCAGCCCTCTACAATTTTCTGCCCGCAGAAAGCGTGGCGATGGGCTGGCTCAACGAAATCGATGCGCTCGGCATGATTCGCCAGCGCTTGATGGGTGCGACCAAGATCACCGGATGGGATGTTTTTACTTTTCACACGTTACACAATCTCGATCATTATTTTGATACGACGATTGCCGCCGTGCGCGATACGTGGGTGAAAGAAGGGAACCTCTCCGCCGCCGCGGTCGCCGAAACCAGGCGACAGTTTGGAAAGCCCTACGACTACCATCGGCTCGGGCCCCGCCTTGTAGAAAATCTCGTTTTTCAGTCTTCGCTAATGGATTGGTTGGCACGCCGGGCCGAAGACGTAGAGTTGCGCTTCCACGTGCTCGGAACAGCTCTTTTGTCGGCGCTAGTTTCATCCGGCGCTCTGCCGTTTGGCGACGCCGTAAAGACCGCGTTGAGAATTGGGAGACGCTGGGACCAAACGTTGTGCGAATTAGCCGAAGGCAAAACGGAAGATCAAATCGGCTGGTTGCGTTTCAATCAGGTCCAACAGCTCCTCGAGGGTCAATCCTCTCTGGCGCTGGCTGTAGCCCATGAAGACCTGCCTTCGATCGACGCTCCGGCACGGCCGTTTTGGTATTCCCCGAATGCGAAAGAGGCGGCGGTTCTGATCCGGACAGCTCGAGAGGCGATGGCAGCGCTGGAAACTTTGAACATCAGTTCGTGGTCGCCAGCGTTGCCAACTGCCGCCGGCGAACCTATTCGAGGATGGCTTGTCAGTCCACTGCATCCGATGGCGCGTGCGTGCAAATGGAGCGTCTCAAATTATCTGCTTGCCACGCCTGCCGCCGCAACGTTGTTCCTCAGCCACATTGCGACTTTGGGTCGTAAGCCTTTGGCTCCCGTCGAGGCCACGCCCGACACCTTTCAGAATCGTTTCCGGCTATCCAGGATAAAAGTCACCGGACCTTGATTAGTGAGCTCGACGTCCATCATTGCCTGAAACACACCCGTGGCCACTGGAATCCCAAGTCCATCGATCTCGTGGACGAATCTCTGATATAGCGATTTCGCCGGATCGGCCGGCGCCGCCGAATCGAACGATGGCCTGCGGCCTTTTCGACAGTCTCCCAAAAGTGTGAACTGTGAAACGGCAAGGATCTGCCCGCCTACTTCGGCAATCGATCGGTTCATCTTGCCGGATTCGTCTTCGAAAATCCGCAACTCGACGATTTTGCGAGCGAGAGTCTGGACCTCTTCCAGGGTGTCCTCCTTCTCCACACCAACAAGAACAAGAATGCCGGGTCCAATGCGAGAATATTCTTTACCATCGATGACCACGCGCGCACCCGACACTCGCTGAATGACGGCTCTCACGTAATCTACTTTGTGCTGTGGAGGGCGCGCAGGAACAGTTGTTCAGCTTTGCGGTTGATAAGCCGCAGGTTTCGAGCATCGATCTCCCACTCTCGTGCGATCTCGGCCAGTGGGATGACCGCTTTGGCCATTGACGCATGCCCGCCTGCCGAGCCGATGTTTCCAAATGCTTCTTTCAGAACACGGCCCGCGGCGCGAACATACCCAACGTTGCGGACGGAAATGATGTAGTTGGCGTCGTAGATTCCGCTCACAAAGGCCCATTCAATACCTTCGAATGAAAGACTGAAGTCGGCCATTTGCGGTATCAGATCATCGCGCTCAACACGGCCAAGGTGAACGAAAGCGACCTTATCGATCACGCGCCGGTTCTTCAGCCCGAGGCTGAGCGCGTCCAGGGCAGCCGGCGGCAGCTCGGGGCGCTCGATCCGGCGCATGAGGTTTTGGTTCGCCAAAGGGTAAAGATATGAGAAGGCGCCCACGTCCCATTCATTGACTTCCCGCGATAGCGAAAACGTATCGCTCTTGATGCCATAGAGGAGCGCCGTGGCCAAGCGGGGCCCGATTCCAGTTCCAGAGCACAGGAGGTATTCGAGCAGTATTGTCGAAGTCGCTCCATAGCCTGGACGAATATCTTTAATGTGACTTTTGTAGGTAAATTGTTCGGGATGGTGGTCAATGACGAGATCAACGTGGTCCGGCGGCGCGGCCAGGTGCGGCGGTTGAAGGTCCACGACAGCGATTCGATCGAATTTGCCGAGAGTACTTTTGGTGACCTTCTCGATTTCAATCTCGAGCAGCTTCACCATCGCGATATTCTCGGGCCTTGTAACCCTCCCGAAAGACCCGAGTGGCGCAGTCTGCTTGTTGCGTCCCAGAACCTGACGCAGAGCCAAACCGGAGGCAATGGCATCGGGATCGGGGTCATCCTGGAGTAAGATGACCACCGACTCGGCAGCTTCAAAGTGCGCCTTCACTTCCTGGACCCGCCGCATGGTTTTTGCCAGCCGGATATGCCAGCGGATGTTGGATTCCAGCAATTCCTGAACAGAAACAAAGTGCGCAAACGATCTGTACTTTTCCGGAACTCTCTCGGGGTGAGAGGTGAGGACCAGCGTTGGAACATTCCGCCCCACCTGTCGGATAGTCTCCAAAACCCTGGTAAGGCGGTCGGGATCATCAGACTGCGCGAGGAACAAGTCGATCGAATTTTGCGCAATCTGTTCCGCGAATTGACCGTTCGCCAGGCGCTTTACAAAGTGTGTAACGTTGCCGCTACCGATAAAATACTGTTTTAGAAGACCGGCAACAAAATCCTCTTCAACGTAAAAAACCGACTTCATAGTCGATGAGAAGATCGCGGGAAATAAAAATGCACCTTCATTTTCTGAAGGTGCTTTCAAGGCTGATAACTCCCGCCGACCGTAATCAACAGATCATTCTAGATACCCGGCCACAAAGATGTCAAAGACGTTTTGAACGCGGGCTAAAGCCCTCGACTACAGGCTGGTCCAACCATCTCGGCCCTGCATGTTCGCGGGCTTTAGCCCGCGCCACTCATGCGGTCTCAATTAACCCAGCAACAAGCGCGGCACGCGCGGGAAGGGATTCCACATCTAACCACTCATCTACTGAGTGCGCTCCATCCCCAACGGCG
>QHXC01000609.1 GCA_003222815.1 Acidobacteriota bacterium
TGACCTTGCCCGAGCATCAGTGCAAACCGCACCCGGCCGACTATTCCCCACGGGGTCCGGCGAATCTGCGTCTGTGGAAAGAAGTCGACAATGCTACTCAACAGGTCATCGCCTTCCATACGCACATCTCCTGGCAGGCTCCTGAGCGAACCATTTGGATGGACGGGCGCCCACACCCGCCCGAGTATGCAGCGCACACCTGGCAAGGATTTTCAACCGGGAAGTGGGAAGGAGACATGCTCACCATCACCACCACTCACCTGAAAACCGGTTGGATCCGCCGCAATGGCATTCCGCGCAGCGACAAAGCCACACTGAGGGAGCACTTCATCCGACATGGAGATTATCTAACGCTGATCAGCATCATTGAAGACCCGGTATACCTGACCGAGCCCTTCATTCGAACCACAAATTGGGTCATGGACCCCCGCCAGGAGATCGCCCCCTATCCGTGCGAACCGGTCGTCGAAGTCGAACGCCCCCAGGGATACGTCCCGCATCATCTGCCGGGAACGAATACCTTCCTGAAGGAGTTTCCAGAGAAGTTCGGGCTGCCTGAAGGAGCAGCCAGAGGTGGCGCGGAAACCATGTATCCGGAATACATCTCCAAGATTCGTGGAACGGCTGCAAACACTAAGGGAACGGACAGATAACACCCATAGACTTAAGTGCGGGAACATAATAAGATGCCCACCACGTCACTGTCAGAGTCTGGTATGGATAACGCGCTTCGATCTAGGATTGCAGTTCCATTGCTTCTACTTTTGATGGCGTTGTTCGCTACTCCGGCTTTAGCCCAAGTCGATTTGTCTGGCGCGTGGACTCCCCGTTACCACGAGGATCAACCGGAGCGCATACCCGGTCCGGAACTGGCCGATTACCTGGGACTTCCGATCAATGAAGAGGCCCGCCAGTGGGCTTTGAGCTGGGATCCGTCGCGATTGACTATGCAAGAGCATCAATGCCAGGTGCACACGGTCGCCTACATCTATCGCGGTCCCCTGCAAGTGCGGATCTGGGAGGAAAGAGAGCCCGACACTCAGCAACTTATCGCGATCAAGCAGTACATCAGTACTTACGAACAAGACCGCACTATCTGGATGGACGGACGGCCGCATCCCCCGGATTACGCGGCTCACACCTGGATGGGCTTCTCGACGGGAAAATGGGAAGGAGACACCTTGACGGTGACAACCACACACATTAAACAGGGTTGGCACCGCCGCAACGGACTTCCCTCCAGCGACCAGATCACGTTGACCGAACATTTTATCCGGCACGGAAATTATCTAACGCATGTCAGCGTTGTCAACGACCCCATCTTTCTGGCCGAACCTTTGATCAAGAGCCAGAATTTTGTGCTAAATGATACTGCCAGTGGAAACTGGCTATGGCCGTGTGAATACGTCGAAGAGATCGCGGACCGGCCTGCCGGGGCCGTGCCGCACTATATGCCCGGGGAGAATCCTTTCGTTAACGAGTTCGTCAATCGCCATGGGATACCTGTTGAGGCCGCGATGGGCGGTCCTGAAACCATGTACCCGGAATACCAAAGGAAACTGAAACCGTTACTCGAAAAGATGCGCGCACAGAAGAAGTAAATGACGGATTCCGCAGCAAACACGACAGGAAGCCAGAAGCCGGAAGCCAGAAGCCAGAATGGGAAAGCAATTTCCTTCTTCTGGCGTCGGTCGCTTCTGGTTTCTGGGTTCTTGTTCGTGTTCGGTCTAGCACACGCTTCTTACGCTCAGCAGCAACAAAATTTGGACAAGGTCGAAATTCACGTCCTGCCAGTGCAGGGAAATGTCTACATGCTCGTGGGCGCGGGGGGCAACATCACCGTACAGGCCGGTAACCAGGGAGTGTTGTTGGTCGATACGCAGTTCGCGCCGTTGAGTGACAAGGTCCTCGCGGCGATCCGGCAGCTCTCCAATAAGCCAATCCGCTACATCATAAATACGCATTACCACGGAGACCACACCGGTGGTAATGAGAGCATCGCGAAGGTCGGCACCACACCTAACGTTGGACCGGGTGCAAACCTGCAGCGGCCGACAGCGACAATCATCGCACACGAAAACGTTCTGAACAGAATGAGCGCGCCGGCCGGGGTTCAGGCGCCCACGCCCACAGCGGCCTGGCCGACGGATACATACGTCTCGGGACAGAAAGAGCTCTTCTTTAACGAGGAGGGTATCGAAGTTATTCATGCACCGGCCGCGCACACGGACGGCGACAGCATCGTATATTTCCGCCGTTCGGATGTCGTCAGTACCGGCGACGTGTTCGTCACGACCAGCTATCCATACTTTGATCTGCAGGCAGGCGGCAGCATCAACGGCGTAATTGATGCTTTGAATCGCATCATCCAGATAGCCATCCCGAAACATGAGCAGGAAGGCGGGACCTACATCATTCCCGGCCACGGGAGGCTTTGTGATGAGGCGGATATCGTCGAATATCGCGACATGGCGACGATCATTCGCGATCGCGTCCAGGCGATGATCAAGAAGGGCATGACGCTGGACCAAGTCAAGGCGGCGAGGCCAACGAAAGAGTACGACCGTCGCTACGGCTCAACAACCGGGCCACGAACCACCGACATGTTTGTCGAGGCCGTGTATCGGAGCCTCAGCGGGAAGAAATAGGTTTATCGGACGATGATAGTGAACGCCAAAGGACCGCGGGTACCGCATTTTTTCTCTTCTTGTTTCTTTTGTCTTTCTGGCATTCCTGGTTGGTTTCGCGAAACCTGCGCGCGCCGAGCAGCAACAAGACTTTGACAACGTCGAAATCCATATCCTGCCTGTCCAGGGGAACGTCTACATGATCGTTGGCGCCGGCGGGAACACAACCATGCAGGTCGGCGATCAGGGCATCCTTCTGGTCGACACGATGTACGCACAGCTCAGCGACAAGATCCTGGCAGCCATACGGAAGATTTCCAATAAGCCTATTCGCTACATTATCAATACTCACATCCACCCAGATCATACGGGTGGCAACGAGAACCTTCGCAAGGCAGGCGCCACAATCGCCGGCGGCAATGTTGTGGGCAACATCCGAGACGCAGGTGAGGGTGCCGCAATCGTCGCTCATGAAAACGTCCTTAACGGGATGAGCGCCCCCACAGGTGTGCAGGCTCCCGCTCCATCGGGTGCCTGGCCCACGGACACCTATGTCCATGGACAAAAGGACCTTTACTTCAACGGCGAGGCAGTCCAGGTCATTTATCAGCCTGCTGCACACACGGATGGAGACAGTATCGTCTTCTTTCGGCGCTCGGACGTCATCAGCGCTGGTGATATCTTTGTGACCACGACGTACCCGGTCATTGATATACAGAGAGGCGGCAGCCTGAACGGGATTATCGATTCAGTGAACCGTATTATCGACTTGGCAGTTCCAGCGGACAAACAGGAAGGCGGCACGTATATAATTCCAGGCCATGGCCGGCTTTGCGATGAAGCCGACATTGTGGAATACCGGGACATGTTGACGATTATTCGCGACCGTATTCAGGACATGATCAAGAAGACGATGACGCTCCAGCAAGTAAAGGCGCCGAAGCCGACCAGCGATTATGATCCGCGATCGGGCGCAACGACGGGATTGTGGACGACCGATATGTTTGTCGAGGCAGCGTATCAGAGCCTCAGTGCAAGGAAGTAGTTCTCAAATTACGATGT
This sequence comes from Acidobacteriota bacterium, assembly GCA_003222815.1. Classification (GTDB taxonomy): domain Bacteria; phylum Acidobacteriota; class Terriglobia; order 20CM-2-55-15; family 20CM-2-55-15; genus 20CM-2-55-15. The sequence goes on from QHXC01000609.1 coordinate 3,690, forward strand.
CTTTCTCGGGAGGAAAGATTATGAAACGCAGATTACTTGTTCTACTGATCGTCGCGGCGTTCATGACCGGGGCTCAAGCCTACGCGCACCACTCGTTCGCGGCGACCTATTTCGAGGACAAGACGGTAAAGATCGAGGGGAAACTGGTCCAATTTCTATTCCGCAACCCGCATTCGTTCGTACACATCGAGGCACCCGACGAGACCGGTGCCATGCAGAGATGGGCTGTCGAATGGGGTGGCGCCGGCCAGCTCGGCGGCCAGGGTGTGACGCGAGAAACCCTCAGGCCCGGCGATGTGGTCACCATCACAGGAAATCCGGGACGTAATCCTGCAGACCATCGGCTCCGCATGGTTAGTCTTCGCCGGAAATCGGACGGTTTTGGATGGGGCGGAAAACCGGGTGAAGTTGTCGACTAGCTCTCATGT
>QHXC01000610.1 GCA_003222815.1 Acidobacteriota bacterium
AAGGCCGGATGGCGGAAGCTGAGTAGCATTGTGCGAGTTTATACACTTCTCACCCAAACGTGGGGACCTTCTGCCTGTCCTTAACTGATTGGAGGGTACATGAGCTTACGAATGTTCCTCAGAGTATCGTTTCAGTCACGATCCGCCGCGTGCCGGCGGACGGTTCGTGGCGGCGCCCTGGTCGCACTGCTGATTGCCGCCGTTCTCGGGCTTGCCAGCCGGGCAGCCGAGCGTCCTCCCGTAATGGGACCCAACGGTGGGGTTTCCGCGGGCCATCCGCTGACGACCGCAGCGGCGTTTGAGATCCTGACGCGCGGTGGCAACGCGTTTGACGCTGGTGTTGCGGCCCTCCTCGTCGGTGGTGTCGTGGAACAGGACCTCTTCAGTCTGGGCGGTGAAGGTCTGGTCCTTGTTTATCCTCGCGGCACTGGCAAAGTAGTCTCGGTAGTCGGTCAGGGCTGGGCGCCGAAGGGGGCCACCATCGACTGGTATGCATCACGCGGCAAGAACCTGGACGGCGCAGGTCTCGATCCGGCCGTGATCCCCGGCGCGCTCCATGCAGCTCTTACCTTACTCGAGCGGTGGGGCACCATGAGCTTCGAGGACGTATCGGCCCGGGCCATCGACTATGCAGCGCAGGGCTTTCCAATGCGGCCGCTCACGGCGAGAGCCATCGAGGGTAATCTGAAGTTCTTCCAGGGATGGCCCGATAACCAGCGCTATTGGCTGAAGCCGGATGGATCGATGTACAAGCCCGGGGAGACAATTAAGCTTCCCACGCTTGCGCGTACTCTGACGCGAATGGTCGAGGCCGAGCGCGCGAACAAAAGCAAAGGCCGCGTGGCGGGTATTACCGCGGCACGCGACCGGTTCTACAAAGGTGACATTGCGCGCGAAATGGTTGCATTTCTGCAGCAGCACCAGGCGCCATTTGAGCTGACCGACTTCGCCGATTTTTTTGCGAAGGTCGAGGAGCCGGCCATGACGACCTACCGTGGCTACGAAGTCTACAAGCACTCATTCGGCAGCCAGGGACCGGTGCTGCTGGAGGCGCTCAATATCCTGGAGCAGTTCGATCTGCGGTCGATGAAACACAACAGCGCCGATTACATTCATACCGTGGTCGAAGCCCTCAAGCTCGCCTACGCGGACCGCGACAGCTACTATGCCGATCCCGAGTTCGTGCAGGTGCCAGCGGAGGGGTTGTTATCGAAGGCGTACGCCAAAGAACGCGCGAAGCTCATTGATCCCAAGCACGCATCACGCGCGTTTATTGCCGGCAACCCGCTGCCGTTCGATTCGAAGGTGAAGGAATGGAAGTACTGGGTGGCGAACATTGCGGACGGCGCCAGGCCGGGACAGCCGGTACCCGATGGCGAGCCGATACGCGGCACTATCAAGGATACGACCCACATTTCAGTTATCGACAAGAATGGCAACATGTTTGACAGCACGCCGAGTGGCGGCTGGATCGGTGGCGCCGTCATTCTTGGGGAGACCGGTATCGGAATGAGCGTCCGGGGCGAGCAGTTCTGGCTGGATAAAACGCGGGCCGCTCAGCTCCGGCCGCGGGCGCGGCCGCGTTACACGCTCACGCCCAGCATCGTGCTGCGGAACGGCCAACCGTTCATGGCGCTTGGCACACCGTGCAGACGCTGCATTTCTACGGCTCGTTCTGGCCCCACAGCGCGGGTTTCAACAAATTGAACGTCGAGTCGACGATTCCCGATATCGTGTTCAAAGATCTGCAGATGCGTGGCCATGACGTGAGCAGGGTCAGGCAGTTCAGCATCTCCAGTTGCGCGACGGCGGTTCTCATCGACCCGGCCAGCGGCAATCGGATCGCCGGCGCTGATCCGCGTCGAGACTGTTACGCGATGGCGTACTAATGTAGAAACGTCAAGTCGTTCGACATTGTTGTTAATGGATTCACAGCCGTGTAGGCGTAAGATTCCGACATAGCATCTTTCCCCCCTCTGGGGCTAGCACGGCTTTGCACAAAGGGTCGGGAACGGCCACGCAGCTAGATCTGAAATCTGCAATCGCCAATCGTCAGGTACGCAACAAAGATGTGCAATATCCTCAGCAATTGCTTTGGCTTATTACACATGGCTGTTAGACATTGGCGATCGGCGAATATCGGCGAATGCGAATCGGCGGTGTTCAGAAACCGGCTAGTGCACTGTAACGGTAGATTCGGTAGCGTACGGCGCGGGCATAAAGCCCGCGACTACGAGCCCACTGCAGCGGACTCGTAGCCGCAGGCTTTATGCCTGCGTCTTCAAATTTGGTACTACCGGATCTACCGTTACAGTGCACTAGTGACTTTTTGTGCAAAGCCGGCTCGCACCTATATCGCAGGCAATGACCGCCCACCAGGAAGGAGGTTGCAATGGCTTCATTCGTTCTCGTACACGGTGCATGGCATGGCAGTTGGTGCTGGAAGCGGGTCCGACGAGCGTTACAAGAGCAAGGGCACGATGTTTTCACACCCACGCTGACAGGCGTGGGTGAGCGTTCGCATCTCCTATCCCGCGATGTGAACCTGGAAACGCATATTCTCGATGTCGTCAACCTGATGCGATGGGAGGAGCTCTCTGAGGTTGTACTGTGTGGCCACTCGTACGGCGGGTGTGTGATAAGCGGCGTTGCGGACCGGATGCCGGATCGAATTCATTCACTTGTCTACCTTGATGCGTTCGTCCTCGAAAATGGCGAAAATCTCGCCCAGCACATCCCGGAAATCCAAAACCGGCAGTTCGTCGAAGGTGTGGAAAAGGTGGGGGAAGGTTGGAAGGTCCCGCCCATTCCTGCGGAAGTATTCAAAGTAAATACTGAGGACCTCCAATGGGTGAACCGGCAATGCACCATGCATCCCATGGAGTGTTTTCAGCAGCGTATCAACCTCGGGGGAGGCATTGAGAAGATCAAGAACGTCACGTTCATCCTTGCGACCAAGTTTGTCGACGGTTCCCCTTTCCCACCGTTCTACGAGAGAGCGAAGGCAAAGGGCTGGACGACGCTCACCATCTCCTGCGGCCATGACGTGATGCTGGACCGCCCCGCAGAACTTACGAGAGTTCTCCTTAATTCGCTTGAGTCTTCTCGAAGCGCTGGCAAAGAAACTTCGCTTTGGCGCGAGTGATCGTCTAGTCTTACGCAGACACTTTCCCAGGCCGACATGAACAAAGGAGACACCAATTGGAGCTGCATCAATACTTCGACCTCTTGACCATCCTCCAGCAGATCGGTGCAGCGCCGAAATAAACGTAGAAACCAAGAGACACCAGGCGGTTGCAACATGTCATACACAGTGCAGACTGAGATTGGTACGGTAGTTTCTCTGTGGCGATACCCCGTCAAATCGATGTTGGGGGAAGAGTTGCGTGTGGCCCAGGTGAGGGACCACGGGCTGCGCGGAGATCGCGCCTATGGCTTAGTGGACAGTACCGATGGGAAAGTTGCGACCGCCAAGAACCCCAGAAAATGGCCGAATCTCTTCGCTTTTGGGGCCACCTTTCTCGATCCATCAGGCAACACCGCGCAGGTACCTCCGGTGCGGATTACGCTGCCTGATGGCGACATCATCACTAGTGAACAAAGCGATTGCAACCAGACCCTCTCGAAGGCTCTCAAACGTGAGGTCACGCTTGCCGCAACCGCGCGCGGTTCTGTGTCGCAGTCCGAAGAGTACTGGCCCGATATGGAAGGCCTCGACCACCGGGACACCGTCACCGATTTTCCGCTCCCAACGGGGACGTTTTTCGATTGTGCGACGATCCTTCTCCTGACCACCGCCACGCTCAACCGGCTCCGGGACTTCTATCCGCAAGGGCGGTTCGAGGTTCAACGCTTTCGTCCCAACATTGTGGTGGAGCCTGTGGCGACTGCGCCGAGTTTTGTTGAAAATGCGTGGATCGGTCAAACCCTAGCCATAGGCGACGAGGTGCGCCTGCGCATCACGGGC
>QHXC01000589.1:0-1287 GCA_003222815.1 Acidobacteriota bacterium
CGCGGGCGGCGTGGCGTTCGATGGAGAGCAGCATGCCGTTATAACTCATGTTGCTGCCATCGTCGGTGTCACTCACGTAAGCCATGAACTGTCCGTCCTGCGGCCGCTCGATACTGAACCTGCGGCGCTGATTCGTGTTGGCGGTCGTGGAGCACGTGTTGTAAATCACTCCACCGAGTGTGCAGGGCCCACCGGGGAAGTAGATAGCCGGGTTGATTGGCTTCTGGCTCCATATATGCGCCGTCTCGGTCCCCAGATAGCTCGCCGACAAGAGCCAGTCCGTCGCAATCTGTCTTTGGATGCTCAAGTTCCACGACGAAGTGGCCGGGGTTCTGACATCGAAGGGCATGCTTTGCATATTCGAGTATGCGGAAAATCGCGCATCGGGACCATACGATAGAGGGAATGGATTTCCGCCCGGGAAGTCTCGCCACGGATCTTCCAGCGGCACGCTTTGCAAACTCGTTCGGTTTCCCCAGGGCGCCGAGCCCACCGTGTCTTCGCGCCATTGCCCGTTAACGAAGTTGTAGCTGTATGCATAGGACGCCCGAACCGACGTCCGCCCGTCTCCGCGCACATCCCAGGCGAGTCCCAGGCGTGGTGCGAACTGTGGCCACCGTGTCCTGGTGCCCTTGTCGCCAGGAAATCCGGGATCACCCGGGAAGTACCAGCCGGCCGGCGCGTTCTTAAAGACGGTGCTCTTGATGCCCTGATAAAGCCTGTTTTCGTCGAAATTTTCAACCGAGCCCTGGCCCATCACCTGGCCAAGGAATGGCTCCCACCGAAGGCCATAATTCACGGTCAGCTTCGGCCTGGCCTTCCAGGTGTCCGTCGCATACATCGAAAGAAGATATTGCGTTACGGTCAGTTTGTCGTTGGGCGTGCCCTGGACGAGTGTGCTTATTTTCCCCACCATAAAGTCGCCCATCCCCAAGCCGGTTTCCTGGCCGTTGAATGTCATCGTGCCGGCGGAAACAAAATCCGCCTTCTGCCGGTGGGAGCCGTGCGTCAAGCTTCCGCCGAAAGACATTTGATGCGTTCCGCGAACAAGACCCAAGTCATCGCTCAAGCTGTAGGTGTGGGGATGGTATTTGTTGTCGCCGACCGCATTACTGGAAAGCCCGAAACCGCCGGTGATACTGAAAGTCATGAATGTCGGGGCGTAACCGCAATACATCTTGATGCCCACATCGCAGGCCGAGAAATACGCGTTGCCAATGCGCCAGACATCCACGAGATTTGCCGCGACACGAAACGAGTTGACGGTGTTGGAGCCGATCAGGCAGG
>QHXC01000589.1:1322-4746 GCA_003222815.1 Acidobacteriota bacterium
TACGTACAAAGCGTCCGAACACGGAGTGATTGTTGCTCCATTGGTAGTCGATCCTGCCCACGATTTGCCCCTCGTTGGATACATTTCTGTTGCCGTATGTGACTTGGCCGCACGCATCCGGCTGCGGGTCCTTCGCAAGAATTCGATTTACGATGTTCAGCGCCGGCTGATTGTAAAGGGCGGGATCGATCTGATTGTTGACGAAGGGGGACTTCAACGTGATCTGCCGGCCGGTGTTGCAGACGGGTGAAGCGAAGGCAGTCCAGTCGCCCGCCATCATCGCTGGCGTGGGAATAAAGGATCTGGTGTCGGACGGGTCCTGGCGGGTGGTTGTACCTTGGTAGCCAGCGAAGAAAAAGAGCTTTCTCTTCACGATCGGCCCACCCAGAGTTCCTCCGAACTGGTTGCGCTTTAGCGTGCTGTTCTTCGTTGCGAAATAGTTCCGGGCGTTGAACAGGTCGTTCCGTAGAAACTCAAACACATTTCCGTGTAAGTCGTTCGTGCCCGATTTCGTCACACCACCGACCGCCGCCGAAGCCGAGTGCTGGGCGGTCATGCCGCTAGTCTCCACCTTGAATTCTTGCAGCGCATCCGGAAAGGGCATCTGCATGCTCACGCCGGTAATAAAATTGATATGTCTGGCGCCATCCAGACTATAGTCCACGCCGTAGCCCAGTCCGCCTGCGACAGAGACGTAATTCATGCCAGAGAAATTCTTCGCGAGAGGCGCATCCGTCACGATGGCGCCGCCGGCCAGCGTGATCAAATCGGTCACCTGGCGTCCGTTGAGCGGCAGCTCCAGAATTCGCGCATTCTCGATAACCTGGCCCACACCGGAGCTTCGCGTTTCCACCAGAGTCGCGTTTGCTTGAACCTCGACCTGCTCAGCGACCTGACCGACGTCAAGGACCACGTTGATCACCGGATTGCTGTTGACTTGCAGCACAATTCCAGTCTGTACAAACGTACGAAATCCCGGCAGAGCCGCCTCCAACCGATAGGGACCAAGCGGCAGGTTTGGCAGCACGTACAATCCGGTCTCATTGCTAATCGTGTTTCGACGGACACCCGTGTCCGTTTGCGTCACTGTGATTTCCGCGCCCGGCAACACAGCCCCGCTTTGATCCCTGACCGTGCCGCTGATCTGAGCTGTCGCCTGCGCCCAGATGAAAGGGGAACTAAGAACGGCAGCCAACGATCCCATCGACAAACACTTTACGATACCCTTCATACAGTTTTTTGATGGTAAACAGTGGCGCCAGTTTAACAGGTCACTTCCGATAGTCAATAATCGACGCGGGCTGAAGCCCGCGACTGGAGTTTGGACATTTTCCCGAACTCTTGGTCAATAACAAAGCATCGATGTCTTCAAGTTCACGCTTCGCCCACAGGTATGTCATGTAGCGAAACGTGAGTCCGAATTCCCCTCCTAGGTTAGGAGGGGTGGCTGCGCCACTAAGAAAATGCTCCCGTTCCTTATTGGCGCAGACGGGGTGGTACGGAATGGCGCGAAGCGACCTTATAGATATTCGCGCAGCGCTCCTTATTCAATCGGTGCGCTTCGCGAATATCTATAAGGTCGCTGCGCATCATGGATCGACCACCCCGCCGTTCGCTAAAAAACGCGCGAACGGCACCCCTCCTAATCTAGGAGGGGATTTTTTTCGTACCTCGCTAAATGTCCAAACTCCAGACGCGAGCTGAAGCCCGCGACTACATGGATTGAGGAAACAACGGATTCCCCTCCTGGAACGGCATGGCGGAGCCATCAAGAGAATGCTGCGAAAAGCTGTTCAACATTCGTTCCACAGCCCCGTGTCCAGGAGATTTTGTTTGTTGTTACTTGTTCGATACGCCGCCCGCGGGATTCCGGACTCTCTTGTTAAACTCGTCCACTTCGTCCACTGGTGCGCAGATTTCTTCCAGGAGTTCGTATTTCGGTTCCAACTTGAACATTTTCGTCTCGCTCACCCATGGCTTTGTATACGTCTTCGGATCGTCGACCGTTATCTTGAGCTCCAGAGTGTCATGGTCCACCCGCCGGTAGCGTTCCTGCAGGCGCATAGCATTGCTATGCGGATAACCATACTGATCGAGCCAGGTTCTCTCATCGAAATCGAATGAGTTGACGACAAATGTGTCTCCCTCCCACTTGCCAGCCGAGTATCCGTACCACCGTGGGAGATAGTCCAAATCCTTGGGATCCTTCGGAAGCTCTCTTCCGTCCGTCCAGATTTCACGCAATACGCGATGCCACTGGAAGAACTGCAACAACCTGCCATTCGTCTGTATGAACTCAAATGGTCTGGGAAAAAACAGGATGCGGGGCAAACCTTGCGGATTACAATCCCCAACGATGTCATTTCCCGTCGCTGGAGGAACGGCCCTGGGTCCGTATCCGGGCCGACTGGCATTGAACTTCTCCTGCCCCTCGGGCGTCATCGGAGGAACGTTTTGGCCTGGGCGGGCACTCATGCCCCGGTCTCCTGCCGACCGATTCCAAACTCCCGACAAGTCATGTGGGTCAAATGGGAGAGCGGAGGACGCAGCGTTGGCTCTCGCCGTTCCCGCTCGCTGGCCTCTCTGAGCGATCGTGGAGGACGAGAAGGTCAGTACCAGAGCAACAATCAGACTCATGGAGCAAATTCGCATTTTGAAAAAGACGGTAATGGTGATTGGAGTCCCTGGTGGCAGCTCCTTCACCGAGCGTGACATGGGCCAGCCACCCCTCGTCAGATTATACGGACTGGTAAGTTCGCCACTCCAATGTTCAACGTCGCCTTTGTCGTCCTTCACGTCGAAATAAATTTGGCAATGAGGATTGGTATACCTGAATTCGGTCACGGTCGCCTTGAAGGTGATGGGACGATTGTGGTCGTAGGATATGTTCGTTCCGTGATGTGCGGACATCGGCACTGAAACGATGAGAAGACCAAGAGTCACGGACAAAATAGCCAACATCTTATTCTTCGTTTGATTGTGCATCGCGCTACCTCCAGATCCGTCGTATTCCCGCTCGCTGCAGCTTCACCTCGGTGATGGGATTTCCGATTTGACCCTCTTTTCTTTGGCCGGAAGATATGCTGGCCGCTTCATCGTGTCAAGTTCAGAACCGCGGCCTTTTTGAAAGTGTGGACGGGTCTGCTAGACTGGCGCCACTTTTTCACCACAAAACACCAAACGGAGCTCATTTTCTCTGGAGGTATTCCGATGAAGACGCGGTTGACTGTATTGTTCGCTGCAATCCTCTTTTCGGCTGGCGTCTGGATCGTTCGTGCACAGAATCCACAGACGCCGCCGCCTTCGAAGCTCGAAAAGATCAAGGATGATCTCTACGTGATTTTGGGCGAAGGCGGCAACGTCACCGTGTATCTGACCGACGAAGGGGTGATTCTGGTCGACAGCAAGTTCGATCGGAATTACG
>QHXC01000174.1 GCA_003222815.1 Acidobacteriota bacterium
CTGCGGCATCCTTTCGTGGCCCAAATACCCGAGGTAGTCGGTAAGCATGGTGGCGCCCATACCGCCGGTCATCTCGATCCCGTAAGCATCACCGAGATTCGGCGGGAATTCCGCGTCGAAGTGAATACGAAACGGTCCAGCCTGCGATTTCAGGAAGTCTGCGAGCTTGCGGCTCTTGAGCAACTCATCCATGTGGTCCTGCTTCTGTGCCTGGGCGATTCCTTTGTTGCGAATAGTCCAATTGAATACATAAAGGTCCCAGAGGAGCAGAAACACCAAAGCGACTTTTGTTAGGACAAGGCCGTAACCTCTCGAGAGCAGTTCCAGCAGAACGTAGGCGCCGCCGATGAGGAAAAAAGACATGAAATACCAGTCATCGATAGTGATGGCGGTCTGAATTGTTCCTGCGATGAGAAGACCAGCTAACAAGATTACGAGCCAGCGCACGCCCCGGACAAACACCGAGACTCGAGAATCGCTGGCCCGCTCTGCACCTAAAAGATGATCAATTCCATACCCCCCTAGGATAGCCATGGCGAAATGAGTGACGAGAATGAAGCGGCCGGCCTCACGTGCGATGTCGAGTCCCGGCACCAGATACAACAGGCCATGCAAAAATGAAAACTCACCCCAGCTATACAAGTACGCAGCGGCACCAAGGACTGCCAAATACTTTACCCATTTTTCACTCCAACATCGCCACGCGCCAATGATGGACAACAAGAATGGCAGAACACCGAAATAGTTGCTCGGGGACTGATCGCCGGGATTCGCGGCACCGAACAGAAACGAGAAGAGCGAGCGAGGCGAGAACCTCGCAAGCTCACCCAGGTATTGATAAGGAACTCTCTGAAGGAATCGAATGGGCGTATCGCTGCCGATCCAGCGATACGACAATGGACCGTATTCCATCGATGGAATCAATTGGACGGCGCCAAATAAGAAACCCATAACAGCAACACTTGCCGCCATCGCGAAAATCTGCGCGCGCGGTTTCCCGGCGTACAGTACAAGCGACATCGTCGCAATGACGATGCCGCTCATGATCACCATGTGGATCCCGCCCGCCAAGATAGCCATGCCGAGGCCAAAGCCGGATAAAGCAGCAAAGAACAGGCCGCGGGAGACGGAGTTCTGATCAGCGGATCGCAAAAAGAAAAGGACAATGAAAGGCAGCCAAATTCCGGAGTCGAGTGTGTGCGGATGGCCTGTGTTCCCCAGATAGCCGCCAAGCGAGAAACACAATCCCGCTACAAAAGATGCAAATCGAGAAAGCCGGAGGTGGCCAGCAAGCAGAAACATGAATATGGCGGCAAGAATATGCGTCAGAACGTAGAACTCGTTGTACACGCGCTCGGAGAACATTCCATTGCTGTCCAACGGCATCATGTATGCGAGGAACTTGAGAGGGTAGAAAAGGCCGGTTTGCATCTCTCCGATGAATGTGATGCCAGAGAATCGATAAGGGTCCCAGATGGGCAGAATGCCCTTGTGGATCGCGGTTGCCGCGAAGTTGTACCAGGAGTAACTCTGGGTTACAGGCTCCCACTGCCACAGGATGGAAAACTGCTTCGTGAACGCAATTCTCCAATAGAAAAGCAATACCGCGACGAAGAGGAGCAATATCCACCGGGCCGTTCGCACGAGCCGATTGTAACATCCCTTAATCTGACGTGAGGGTCCGGCCGGCGAATACAAAACTCGGGAGATAGGTGCTTGTACATCTTGGTCCGCTCGACAGAACTTTTCGTCATCGCGGCCAGCATATGCGTCGGTTTCAGGGCGCCACTCTCGATCTGCGCCGCATCAAGAGCCTGAACGAGGTCGATGAATGCACGGTCCCATTCTTTGGAGGGATCGAAGTTCGGACCGAAGCAGCGGTCGACAAAGATATCGATGACGTTGCTGAACGCGATGAACAATTCAAAAGTGAACCGCTCGACCAACAACGGCAAGATGTCCTGTGCGCGGATTCCTTCGAAGCCTTCCTTGGAGCAGTCCCAATTCTCGTACTCTTTCTCGTGGCGTTTCAGCAGATGATTGAATTTGTACGTGTCGGGAAGCTCACCCCACAGTTCGTTTACCAGCTTCAAAGCCTCGGGCCAGCGCTGATGGCCATTGCGGCCAATCATGTCGTCCGCTAAAAAATAGCCATCCGGATGCAGCAGTTCGTGGATTTTTTCAAACAGAATTTCAAGGTCGACGAAATGGTGTAGCGACTGTATCGCGAGGATTAAATGATACTGCCCGCTTGGGCGCCATGCGTTCAGGTCAAATGAGGAAAACGTGAAATAGCGGGCCAATCCTTTTGCTTCAGCCAACGACGCGCCACGTTTCAACAGCGCTGGATTGATATCGACACATTCAAACCGATAATTCTCTATCCCTGTCTCTCGCAGCCACTCTGCGATGTTGATCTCTGAAGCACAATTCCCTGCTCCAACGCTGAGAATCGCCACCGTCTCGGCAGGCCGTTCACCACACATGCGCGCAACGTAGCTCCGAAAGAATTCAATTGAGTTCGCAAAACCAAATGGCCGGAACAGGGGCGCGACGTACTTCTCGGACCAGTAATGCGCTATCGCCGGCAGATCGTGAACGTTTTCGATAGCGTTATAGGTTTCGAGCTCCTGTTGTACACGGTGTGCATAACGTGACCGGGGCCATATCGAGTGTAGACAACGCCGTAATGGAGGGCGGAACGGCGCAGGGACAATCCGCTTTAGTCTTGAAATGATGTTCATGAGAGATTGGGCACGGGGTTTATGCCCGCGTCCCAAATCAAGTCGGGAGCATAGACGAAATAAGCGGCGTGTACAACGTTTGAGGGTTTGCCCGGACGCCGCGCGGGCGCCGGAATGCAGCACCGGTTCCCTACCGTCCGGTTTGTCGAGGGCGCTCTCGATAATGACGTCACGTGTTGGTTCATTCCCAATCCTCAAGTCGTACGTTGTTCCACGCAATAGCAGATCCGCTTCGTTCCGGAGTCGATAGCGTTGAAGAAAAGTGGCTGTCGATCGACTTCCTCATGATATGATATGGTTTGTCTCATTATGCAGCAGCGTGAACGTTGCTGTGAATTAGACCTTGGGAGCCTCTTGCTCTGTCTGGAGAGTTGATTCTGCTTTTCGATACCTTTCCCGCCAAAGATCTCGAAGTTCCTCATAAGCTGAGTCAGGAAAAACATGTCAAAGAAAATTTATGTTGGGAATTTGTCTTTTAGAACGACGGAAGAAGAACTTAGCAGTCTTTTCGAGAAAATCGGCGCCGTCGAATCCGTCAGCATCATTACAGATCGCGATACCGGACGCTCGAAAGGTTTTGGTTTCATCTCGATGAGTGACGAAGACGCCGAAAAGGCGATTGAGGCACTCAATGGCAAGGACTTCGCCGGCCGTCCTCTGACCGTCAACGAAGCGCGCCCGATGGTTAAGAAAGAATTCACCAACCGCATGGGCCGCTCCAACCGCTGGTAACGGGCAATTCGATTTCGGATTGCGGATTTTCGGAAGATGTTTTTAGATCCGAAGTTCGAAATCTCATATGCCTCAGCCCTCATTCAAATCCGCGGTACGCCAGCAGGAAAGCCTGCTGGCACCGCTTGAAAAGAAAACTCTTCTCTGGCTTGCCCGCCGGATGCCGGCGTGGGTCAACTCGGATCAGTTGACGGTCCTCGGGTTTCTGGGCATGATCCTGGCGCCTCGTATTTAAAAAGAGCTTTTAGGAAAGGAGCATCACCATGCAAGTAGTGGCTGAAGAACTTAAGTCCATCCTCAAAAACGCAGACAATCTCCGTCAGATCGGTGACCGAGCGGCTTCAGTGCGGCCTGCTCCTGGGAAATGGTCGAAGAAGGAGATACTGGGGCACCTTGTCGATTCGGCGGCGAACAACCATCAGCGCTTTGTGCGTCTGCAACTGACGCCTCGCCTTGAATTACCTGGCTACGATGGCGATGCGTGGGTGAGCCTGCAACACTATCAGGATCGACCGTGGCAGGACCTCATCGATTTGTGGCTGATATACAACACGCAACTGGCCGAGGTGATCCGCTATGTCGATCCCAAGGCGCTTCGTCACGTTTGGCGCGCGCCCGACGGGAAGGATCAAGACCTGGAGTTCATTATCCGTGACTACTTGGTGCATATGCAGCATCACCTTGACCAGATTCTCTTCAAAAATTCTTAGAGCCCCGGGGTCGCTCCCGGTGGAGAGAGTTTTGCGATTATTTGGGGCCGGGATAAGCTGGAGGCGCGAAATATCCCAGCCGAGTACGGACGTCGAGCGATTTTCCGCGGTTGGTCGTGGCCTTGATTGTGACCTTCCGGTAGCTGCCGTCGCGGCCAGGATTGCTCGAGATGTAACCGATCGTATACTGGCCGCGGATCGCTCCCGCGATGCGGGGCCAAACCTCCTGCAAGTCACCGGGACGCTGAGGGAAATATACTTCGCCCCCGGTAAGCTTGGCGACCTGCTTCAAAACTTTTGGATTTCGATCACTCTGATACTGGTCATAGATGCCAATACAGTAGATGGTCGCGCTGGACTGCTGCGCCAGGCGCAGGATGTCGTCGAGGGTGTCCAAACTGGCGTTGTCGGACCCATCGCTCAGCAGCACGAGAGCTTTTCGCTGCCTCGTGCCGGCTTTCAGATGATCGAGCGCCAATTCCAACCCATCGTAGAGCGCCGTGGTCCCCGCAGCAGTCGTCGTCAGCAGCGACGCACGAAGTTGGGCGATGCTGGTCGTGAAAGGCATCGAATCGGGTAGCGCCAGCCACGCCTTTCGATTGAAATTGACGATAAACATTTCGTTGTCCGGATGACTCGCGCCAACAAACGCCAAAGCCGCGGTAACAACATCCGCACGCCTGTTCATCATGCTGCCGCTATTATCGATGACCAAACCCACTGTGGCCGGAGTGTCCTCGGGCTGGAAGACTTTTATAGTTTGTTCGCGCCCGTCTTCATGGACCTGAAAGTGATCGGCGGAAAGCCCGCTTACCGTTCGCCCGTCACCATCAAGAACGGTGATATTGAAGAGCACAAGATCGACATCAACAGAGAGCGTGTACTGAAAGAGCAAAAAGAAGGTCAATAGATATCTCAAGAACATACAACCTACAGTGTCTATGCGGATTTCTCAGATCCAACTCGCGCCACCAGCGGCTTGAACAGGTTCAGCCTGCTGAAAGCGCGAAAACCAAGGAGCACGGCCAGTAAGACTCCGTATGCGACGGGGTCTCGGACATCCAGTTTCACGCGCCAGTAGTAGTGAAGCACACCGGCAACCGCGCTGACATAAATAAAACGATGAAGCATTTGCCATCGCTTGCCGCCGAGCCGGCCGATCCACTTTTTTGTAGAGGTGATTGCCAGTGGAATAAGCAAAAAGAAACCGGCGAAGCCCGAGATTATGAACGGGCGCTTCGTGATGTCCTTCAAAATTTCATCAAACGCGAAGAACTGGTCCAGCCAGATGTACGTGATGAAGTGCAGGAAGGAGTGAAAGAACGTGAAGAGGCCAAGCATTCTGCGGAACCGTATCAGGCTGTGCCATCCGGTGATGCGTCGAAGCGGCGTGACGCTCAACGTGATCATCAGAAAGCGTAGCGTCCAGATGCCGGTCCGATCCCTGAAGTCCTCAAGCCAATTTGCGGTCAAGTTGCCGCTGACGGTATCCCAGGCAAGCCACACCATTGGCACAAGGCAGATCAGAAAAACAGCCGGCTTGAGTATCCACCGCGGATTCAATTTGGGCATTCGGACGTCAGAAATTCTTGCGCAGGTCCAATCCGGAATACAACTGAGCAACCTGCTCGGCGTAACCATTGAACATGAGCGTTCGCCTTTTGTAAAACTCGCCGATACGTCTCTCGGACGCCTGACTCCAGCGGGGATGGTCGACTTGAGGATTCACGTTCGCATAGAAACCATATTCTTGCGGCGATGCTTCCATCCACGCGGTCAAGGGCTGCTTGTCGGTGAATCGAATTTTAACGATAGCCTTCACACCCTTGAAGCCATACTTCCACGGCGTGACCAGCCGCAGCGGAGCGCCGTCCTGATTGGGAAGCGATTTACCGTAGATGCCCATCGCAATGAACGCTAATGGATTCATCGCTTCATCCAGGCGCAAGCCTTCCGTGTAAGGCCAATGAAGACCTCCGCCGAAGATTGATGGTTTTTGTCCGGGCATCTGACTCGGATCCAGGATTGTCTTGAATTCGACATATTTCGCGGACGGCGTGGGTTCGAGCCGCTTGACCAGCTCGGCAAGCGGGAATCCCATCCACGGAATGACCATGGACCAGGCTTCCACGCACCGCATGCGATAGACGCGATCCTCCATCGCAAAACCCTTAGTCAAATCCTCCAATGCGTAAGTCGCGGGCTTTTTCACCATGCCTTCAACCGACACGGTCCACGGCTTCGTCTTGAAGTTTTTGGAATACTTGATCGGATCGCTTTTATCGATGCCGAATTCGTAGTAATTGTTGTATGAAATGATGTCTTCGTACGGCGTCTGCTTTTCGTCCGTATCGTATGGGCCCCTTGCTTTGTTCTGTGCTGTTCCGGAGGCCGAAGAGTTCATGCACCCAGGGAGTATGGAGATAACTGCCGCGGTTCCGAGAGCTGACGATGCTGTTTTTATGAATTCACGACGATTTGAATAGAGCCTTTCAGGGGTTATTTCCGACGACGGTATGTCCGATGCACGTTGGATCAGCATATCGAAATTCCTCCCTTGACAATCTAGCTAAACCTGCAACTTTAGACGATATGAGGGCTATCTTAGCAGAGAAGCGTTGAGCCACGGTCCGGAAATCCAGGCCGTGGCGCCGAAATATGGAAGGGGTTATTTTTTCTTGTCGCCCTTTTTCTTCTTAGCGGCTGCTTTCTTATCGTCCTTTTTCGTATCGGCCTTCTTGCTCTCGGCTTTCTTACTATCCTTCTGTTCTGTTTTGGCTGCCTTGCCTGCGTCTTTGGATTGAGCAAAAGCGGGCATCACTGTCAGGCTGAGCACCACAGCAAAAGCTAACAGAAGTACACTGATTCTCTTCATTCTCATTCTCCTCTGAACTTTAAACTTACCGGCGGTCCATCCGCCTGGCACACGCTGAAAATATCACGATAAACGTTCGCAATCAAATCAGCTAGGATAGACGGAGCCATGAAAGTCCTTCACGACGAGCAGCCAAAGAAGAAGCTCAACCCCTCGCATGTCTATCGCGATCTTCGGGATTTGGTTTGGCCAAGACGCCGCCTTTTCCTGGCAGGTCTGGCGTTGGTGTTCATCAATCGTGTGGCAAGTCTTGTGTTGCCAGGCTCGACCAAGTTTCTCATCGATGATGTTGTTCAAAAGCATCGGCAGGAATTACTGATGCCCCTGGCGGCGGCAGTAGGAGTTTCTGTTCTCATTCAGGCCGTAACTTCCTATACCTTGATTCAATTGCTAAGTACTTCTGCGCAAAGGCTGATTGCAGACATGCGTGTTCGCGTCCAGGAACATATCGGCCGGCTGCCAGTCCGGTATTACGATGCCAATAAGACCGGCGCGCTGGTCTCACGGATCATGTCCGACGTTGAAGGCGTGCGGAATCTCGTCGGAACCGGGCTGGTAGAGTTCATCGGCGGCTTGTTTACGGCGATTATCGCTTTTGGCCTCCTGTTGAAGATCAACGCGACGCTGACATTCGTGGCGCTCGCATTTCTCCTGATCTTTGGAGTCATTCTCCGAAAAGCGTTTCGCTCGATTCGTCCCATTTTTCGCGAACGCGGCAAGATCAATGCGGAGGTGACTGGCCGCCTCACGGAGTCATTGGGTGGTGTACGCATAGTTAAAGGCTTTCACGCCGAAGCTCGCGAAGCGGCCGTCTTTCACGCCGGGGCGATGCGCCTTTTTGAAAATGTCCGCAAAACGCTATTTGCGACTTCAATCATCGGGCTGGCGTCAACGCTTTTGATGGGGATCGTCAGCGTGACGGTGATGATCGTCGGTGGACGTTTGCTCCTGGGCAATGAGATGACCATCGGAGACTTTTTTGCCTTTACGCTCTATCTTGGGTTTATGGTAGCACCCGTTTTCCAAATGGTCGGTATTGGAACTCAGATCACGGAAGCGTTCGCAGGTTTGGATCGGATGCATGAAGTCCTGGAGGAGCAGCCGGAGGATTTGGATCCCGAAAGAACCGTGCCACTGGAACGCATCCGGGGAACCGTCAGTTTCGAGAATGTGACATTCGAATATGAGACCGGCAAGCCGGTTCTGCGTGGAGTTGATCTCGAGGCGGTGCCCGGCGCCGTGACTGCGCTGGTCGGTTCCTCAGGGTCCGGCAAAAGCACACTTATCGGTCTCGTGGCCGCATTTGCCAAGCCCACGGCCGGTCATGTGTATGTCGATGGCGTCGACCTTTCCCGTGTTCGCCTCGGTTCATACCGGTCGCAACTCGGGGTTGTCCTGCAAGACAACTTTCTCTTTGACGGAACCATCAAGGAAAACATCCTCTTCGGGCGGCCGGCCGCCTCGGACGAGGAGGTGCTCCTGGCCGCTCAGGTCGCACGCGTGGACGAGTTCGCGTTCAAAATGGAAAAGGGTTTGGACACGGTTGTTGGTGAGCGCGGCGTCAAATTGTCCGGAGGGCAGCGCCAGCGCGTGGCCATTGCGCGCGCGATTCTTGCCGACCCGCGCATTCTCATTCTCGACGAGGCAACCTCCAGCCTCGACACGGAGAGTGAAGCCATGATCCAGGAAGGCCTGGCATCTCTCATGACAGGCCGTACGACTTTCGTCATTGCCCATCGCCTCAGCACGGTTCGCGGCGCCGACCAGATCCTGGTCCTCGAAGAGGGAATGATCATTGAACGTGGAACTCACGCGGAGCTATTGGCTCGAGCCGATCGATATTTCGATCTCTACACAAGGCAGGCTGGCCTCGAAGCCAATCGGTTCGTCAATCCAGGCGAGAAGGAGCCCGAGACCGATGTCGAAGCGGCCGAAAAGCGCGGAGAAGGAAGAGAAGGTTTTGGCGAAGTTGCGAGAGATTTGTTTGGCTTTACCCGGCGCTAGCGAGGTTCGGACGTGGGGACATCCCACGTTTCAGTCTGGCAAAAAGAGCTTTGCCGTCCTGGAAGAGTACAATGGCCACCTCTGCATTTGTTTTAAAGCTACGCTTCCCCTGCAACAGCTTCTGATCGAAGATCCCCGATTCTTTAAGTCACCATACATTGGCAATCAAGGTTGGGTTTCGTTAATCGCGGATCGGAGACCCAACTGGAAGGAAGTGCGGCGGCTTGTGCAGGAAAGCTATAAGCTGGTAACACTGAAAAAGGCGAAGTAACGGCCGCGAATTGCGTCGCTAAACCTCGATGGAGAATGGCGTGAAATCCGTATCGCGATCGTAATAGTCCTCTTGCTCGGCCCGCTTGAGAAAACCCACAACCTGGTATGTGAACGGCGTCACGACCGCTTCCCACAGAACCTTGATCACATAATTGCTGACCATCACCGTCATGACCAGGTTGGTTTCCCAGACGCCGAGAAAGGCCGCAGGATAGAACACGGCCGAGTCTACGCCTTCGCCCACGATTGTCGATCCGATCGTTCGCATCCAAAGGTGACGGCCGCTCGTCTTTATTTTCAT
>QHXC01000590.1 GCA_003222815.1 Acidobacteriota bacterium
CCACAGCAGAGTTTTGTGCTCGACCAGTTCGGCCACGGTGTGGGTGGCGTTCGCAGTGTCTATGTGGAGGTTCCTGCTGCAAACTACTTCGTGACCAGCCCGGGTCCGGGAACTTGCCGGGAAATGGGGCATGTTGAGCCTTTTACTTGGTCACGCCTGGAATCTCTCTACGGGAATTACAAGAACTACGCCGCCAAAGTCGAACAGACGGCGGATCGTTTGGTGAAAGAGCATTGGCTGACCGAAGCCGACGCGCGAAGAGCTAAAGCGGAATTGCTTGCGACAACGCCGGCTGTTCGCAGCAACAATAATTGAGGTTCATCGTAATTTCGTCAGCCCATCACGCCACCGTGTCGAGTCCCATCGCTCACAGCAGCTCGTACCCCGGGCCTCCGCCACCCTCAGGTGTGATCCAGTTGATAACCTCGTAGGGGTCCATGATGTCGCACGTCTTGCAGTGGACGCAGTTGGAAGCGTTGATTTGCAGGCGGAGCTGTCCGTTTCCAGTATCCGTCATCTCATACACGGCAGCAGGACAGAAAGACTGGCAGGGGTTGCCGTATTCCGCTGTACAGCGCGGATGGCAAATATCAGGCTGCAAGACGACGAGGTGGCACGGCTGATCTTCGTCGTGATCGGTTCCCGAGTTATAAAGATCCGTTAGCTTGTCAAAAGTCAGTTTGTCATCGAAGGCCGGCTGCGCGTACGCAGGTAATTTGCCGTCGTAATACTCTCTTAATTGCCGCATGCGCAGATGGCCGGGACGATTCGGGTAACGATTCCTCAGCCCCCGTCCTGCAGTCACCATTTGAAGGCCCGTGTGAATCATTCCTGCAAGCAGTCCGTGCTCGAAGCTTTGGTGAAAATTCCGAACCTTCCAGAGTTCCTTTTTAACCCAGCTCTTCTCCACCAGTTCCTCAAAGCGTTTCAGCCTTTTCGCAGAAAAGTCGTTCGCCTCAAGCGACTCGAACGCAGCTTGCGCCGCAAGCATGCCGGTCTTGAACGCGAGATGAATGCCCTTGAGACGCATCGAATTCAAGAATCCAGCGGCATCGCCAATGATTAATCCTCCGTTGAAGTAATACTGGGGCTGCGCCCAGTAGCCGCCTTCGGGAATCGTCTTAGCGCCGTATGAATAGAGCGTGCCACCTTCCAGGATGCTCTTTATATGAGGATGTGTCTTGAACTCTTGAAATCGCTGATGCGGATCCAGCCGAGGATCGAGATAATCCAGCCCAACAACGAATCCGATCGAGACGCGGCCATCGGACATGTTGTAAATGAATCCGCCGCCAAATTCTTCATTGCGCAGTGGCCAACCCATCGTGTGAATCACGCGGCCGCCGGTCTTCTTTTCCTTTGGGACGTCCCAGACTTCTTTCACTCCGACTGCGTAGACCTGTGGATTCCGGTCTCGATCGAGATGGAATGTCTTGACCAGTTGCTTGGTCAGGGAACCGCGCGAACCCTCAGCAAGAATCGTGATCTTCGCCCGGATGTCAATGCCGGGTTCGAAGTTGCCTTTCTTGTGGCCCTGCTTGTCGATGCCTTTATCGCCTGTCTGCACGCCGGCGACTTTCCCGTCTTCGACAAGCAGTTCTCGACCGGCAAACCCTGCGAAAATATCCACACCGCTGTGCTCGACCTGCTCGCCAAACCAACGGGTGAATTTGTTCAGTGAGATGATGTAATTCCCGTGATTTTGGAGAGGCGGAGGGACGATGGGAAGTTCAAATTTGCGACCTTCGGTGAGAAAGAGAACGTGGTCCTCGTCGACTGGCTGCTCGATGGGCGCGCCCTTTTCTTTCCAATCCGGCATCAGTTCCTGGATGCCGCGTGGGTCCATTACGGCGCCTGAGATCGTATGCGCGCCAATCTCCTTGCCTTTTTCAAGCACAGCGATTGAAACGTCGCCATTCAGTTGACGCAGATGATAAGCAGCAGCAAGTCCGGCGGGCCCGCCACCGACAATCAAAACATCGACTTCGAGGACTTCGCGTTCCGGCATATGCCAAAGAATAGCAGACTCCACCTACCACCAAGTGGAGTTCCAGATGACCAGGCAGAGATAGATTGACTTGAGGCTGACGACAGCCGCGAATTACGCCAATGACGCGAATGGCGCATTCAAACTGGAATGCGCCATTCGCGTCATTGGCGTAATTCGCGGCTCAAGTCGATCTCGCGGCGTCTACACCTCGACGATGTCCCGTTTTGTGCTCTCTACAAAAGCAAATACCTCGTCACGTTCGGCCTGAGGGACGTGAAAAGCCTGCAGAGTGCCGTCGAGGTGCCCCAAGAATGCCGACCAATCGCCTTCACTGATTTTCAACCCTTTATGCGAGGTCTTCATATCTCGTCCGGTGTAGTAGAGGGGACCGCCTGCACAGGAGCACAGAAAATCAATCAGGAGTTGTTTTTCCCGCTTTACACCATCCTCTCCTCGATGCTGCCAAAAGCGAGCCAGTCGCGCATCCCCTTGTAAGCGCGGCAACAGATCGTTGGCAACAGCGGAAATGGCATCATAGCCGCCAAGACGTTCATAAAGCGTTCTTGATTTGCTCACTGTCTTACTCACTGCTTATCTCCTTCCAGTTAGTTCAGTTTCACCACGAAAAGGCCTTAAGAGGTTTCAACTCCGCGGGCGAAGCTTCTTACGGTGCGCCTCTAGAAACGACCGGACCCGTAAACGCGTCACGGAGATCAACGCCATGTTCTGCCCCTGTCTGCCCAACAACATATCAGGATCTAACAGTTGCAGAACAGACTATCTGCACGTATTGTGAAGCACGATCTTAGCAATCGTCGCTGGGTCGATTTGAGCTTGACGCCAAAGAGCGACTACCATATGGTCTTGCGCAAGGATGACCTGAACTGGATCCATTGGCCATAAACTCAGTTGGCCATGCCAGATCAGAATCAGAGAATCGAAGGGTATGGGAATGAAGCAGATTAAAAAAAGGAGTAAGGCTAAGCTGGAGAAGGCGCACATCAGCCTGCGTGTGAATGGAGAGCAGGTCGAAGTGGCGTTTGCTCCGCACAAAACACTTCTGGAAGTGCTTCGCGAGGACCTGCGACTCACCGGGACCAAGCACGGTTGCGAGTTAGGCGAATGTGGGTGCTGCGCGGTGCTGGTGGACGGCCAACCGGTGCTTTCCTGTCTGGCCTTAGGAGTTGCATTAGAGGGACATGAGGTGACCACGGTCGAAGGCATGGCGGAGGGAACGCAACTTCATCCATTGCAGCAGGCCTTTGCTGAACTGGGCGCCGCCCAATGCGGATATTGCACGCCCGGAATTCTCCTCACGGCAAAAGTACTGCTAGAGAAAGCCCCGCGGCCTTCCCGCGACGAAATCAAGGAAGCCCTGGGCGGAAATATTTGCCGCTGCACCGGCTACATCAAGATCTACGAAGCCGTGGAACTGGCTGCCGCACGGATCGCTGGCGAGCAGGCCGAACCCGCCGAGGAGAGCATTTATGGCTGGCAATAACGGATCAAGGCGGCATGGTTTGCGCGTTGTTGGAAAGCCGTTCCCAAAAGTGGACGCGAAAGTAAAGTGCACCGGTGAATTGAAGTATGCCGACGACCTGGTGCTTCCGCGAATGCTGCACACGAAGCTCTTGCGCAGCCCGGTCCCGCACGCGCGCATTGTGAAGATTGATATTTCGAAAGCGGAAGCCTATCCGGTGGCCGCCATTGCCGCAGTGGATGAAGATGTGGCAACCGAAGCTTTGGACTTGATTGACGTCGAGTATGAACCGCTTCCGACAATCACGTCGATCCAGGATGCGTTTGACAAGCCCGAACCTCGCATCCATGAATACGGCGAACTAGGCAATATCCATCGGAGACAAGTCTACGAATTCGGCGACGTACACGCAGGCTTCGCCGAGGCCGACTTCGTCCGGGAAGACCTCACGTTTTACGAAGGCAGCACACACCTGGCTTTGGAACAGCATGCAAGCCTGGCCCAATTCAGCCATGATGGCAAGCTCACGCTGTGGACTTCCACCCAGGACATGCATTACCTGCATCGGCACCTGGCCAAAGTGCTCGGTCTTCCCACCAGCCATATCCGGGTCATCGCGACACCGAACGGAGGGGGCTTTGGAGGGAAGTGCGATCCCTTTAACCATGAGATCGCTGTCTCCAAGCTGGCGATGATCACGGGACGCCCTGTCAAGATCTGCTTAACGCGTGAAGAAGTCTTCTACGCCCACCGCGGACGGCATCCCGTCCTCATGTCCACGAAGACTGGATACAAGAAGGACGGCTCCATTACTGCGATGCACCATCGCACGATTTTGGACGGCGGCGCCTACGGAGGCCACGGCGTGGCCAGCACCTTCTATACCGGCATCCTTCAACCAACCACCTACAAACTGCCGAACTATAGATTTGAAGCCGTGCGAGTCTTCACCAACAAGGCTCCCTGCGGCCCGAAACGCGGCCACGGAACTCCGCAGCCGCGCTGGGCCCAGGAAATCCAAATGGACCGGATCGCGGAGCACTTGGGGCTCGACCCGGCGGAGATGCGCAAACAACATGCGG
>QHXC01000591.1 GCA_003222815.1 Acidobacteriota bacterium
ATTGAACATTGGTCAGATCCTCCCGAGCCTGCATTCTGCCAAGTTATTTTTGCGCGAGCCCTTAGGTCAGGGTCAGAGTAGAACTGGCCGGGGTTTTCGGTTCCAAAGGCGGGCACGCAACAAGCCGTGGGACGTGCCACTTCATGTTTTCTCAGTGACACGGCGCACACGACCTGCGACCGGGGCTCGCGGGATCAAGAATGGGTGATGAGAGCTTCTTGCTCTCCTTCAATGCATCCGCATTGGCGTCCCATCATGTGAAAACGGCCTTGACTACTTCGGCCGTCCATACCCAACGCGGAAGACGATACTGCTCGAGAGAAAATCTGAAAAGGGGTCGCAAGTGATGCAGACACAGTTAGGACTAAAGAACCCCCAAAATGGGTTGAAGTGACCCGGCCGCTGGCACTTGTGTACAGCGCCCTCACTCATGAAAGGGCCGGCTATTCGCCGGCCCCTTCCACCAAGAGGTAGGATTTTACGGCAAGGTGAAGTCTGCGCCCGCAACCCCATTGGACTTGAGCGTCACGGTTTGACTTGGACCTCCATGAGGCGGCCCCACGAGCACGACTGTGTAAGTGCCCGCCGTTTTGCCTGTGGCCTTGTAGAGGATCCCGTAATAACCTTCGCTGTCGGTTATAGCGGTCCCAACCAGAGGACCGGTCGCGGAGCCGAAATGCAACTCGACATGCTGCCCCACAACGGGTATCTGGAGCACTCCGCCAGAGGTAACCAATCCGCCGACACCCGGATCCTTCTTGAAGCTGTTGTCGTTCCGGATCGAGTCATTGGCATAGGTTGGTGTTGGCGTTGGTGTTCCCGTAAAGTACACCTGGAATTCGTGTTCGGCATTTTCGGGAAGCACAATGAGGCTAGTCGCGGGCCACAGGCCGTTACTGTTACTGCCCTGGCTATAACGAGAGTAATCGTTGATACCATCACCGTTCTGGTCCACTTGCGGTCCCTTCAATCCATCGTCCAGATGCTGGTTGATGTAAAGGTACCCGGTGCCTGGGCCGGTGCCTGGAATCGTAACGTCGAACTCAATCGTCTCGGTCTTCACCGAACTGTATGGACTGGATGCGCTATAGCCGCTGTCGCCGAACACCACACTGTAATCCTTAAGGTAGATGTATTCTCCAATCGGTTGCAGTTCAGCGCCAGGGACGAAGCAGAAGTTATCGCCCGTCTTGGGAACAATGCTGACGCTGTCATAGACGTGAATGGGCTGGTTGCCTTGCGTTACAAACGGCCACGGTACCTCCAGCTTGACATGCACCTCGCTCCCTTTGGGGCCCGACACGTTGACGTTCCAGTAGAACTGGCCCGGGTTGGTCGCCGTCAGCTTGAAGTGCGGGAAACTCTGCGCGTCCTGCGTGAAGAGCCGGTTGTACTGCTTGCCGGCCAAACCCGAGTTCGTGTCGAATGTGCACAACGAGGAATCGGTAATCGCGATCGGCGGCGCCTGGAGAACGAAGGCATCCGCCGTGCCGGTGGCTACGCTGGATGGTCCGGCATTGTCGTCATCCACACCGGAGGCGGTGACGATGTCGTGCTCGGCGAAGGTCGTGTGCGGATCTAAAGCTGGGAACGTCGATTGCCAAGTACAGGTGTAGCTGCCACTGGGAACGATGGTCTGTGGTAGAGAGCACGTGTTATTGTCCTGCGGCTTATACCCGGCATCTGCTGGGTCGGCGAGATTGCCATAAACGTTGTCGAAAAGCGATGTCAGCGTGAACGGATCGTAGTATCCGCTCTGGTTGGTTACCGTCACGGTGAAGGTGACTGTCCCGCCGGCGGAGGTGAGATTCTTCGGGCTGGCGGTCTTGGTCACTTTGATAACCGGTGGAATATTGATAAGGTTATTGGTGATCGCACAGGCTGCAGTCTGACCGATACCCAACGTGATCGTATTGTTGCTTTGCGTGCCCTGACCCGTACACACCCAGCCACTGGCCGTGTAACCCGCCGGTCCGGACTCACCAAGTGTGTAAGTGCCTGCCTTAAAGGTCGATCCGCTGCTGGCGGTTCCAAGCCCGCTGATGTTCGTCGGCCCGCCGGTGGTCCCAACCGTAAAGGCGCTCGGTGGCGCGGCCGGGTCGTTGCCGAGGCCGGTGCTGACGATCTTGACCAGCGTGAGGCTTGGCGCGATGTCGTCGTTCGTGATGGTGCAGGCCGCCGCCTGTCCCAGCTGAACTGTGATCTGGTTGCCGTTCTGCGTGCCCGTTCCTGTACAAGTCCACGCGCCCGCCGAGTAACCGGCTGGACCGGAACTCTCACTCAGCGTGTACGCGCCGGCGGCGAAAGTTGAGCCGCTCGTGGCGCCGCCTGCCCCGGAAATCGGCGTGGGACCCGCAGCGCTCACGGTCCAGGCGCCTGGCGAGGCCGTGCCGCCGTTGTTGTTGACCACAATCTTCGTTAGCGTCAAACTCGCCACGATGTCGTCATTCGTGATCGTGCACGTTAAATGGGCTCCCGGAGCCAATGTGCCCGAACATCCCGCGCTGAGCGTCTTGGCGTAGCCAGAGGGACCGCCGCTCTCATTGACACTGTAGCTGCCGGCATCCATGGTAATGACCACACCCGCTTCCGAACCCGCAAAGTGGTTGTTACTCGGATTTGCGCCCGTC
>QHXC01000592.1 GCA_003222815.1 Acidobacteriota bacterium
TGGCGCGTCTAAAGGTCACGGCTTTGGCCATTGAAGCCCGCAAGACTCTCATGATCGACCGCGACCAGCTTGTTCGTGAGGCGGACGCGCACAGCATAGGGATAATCGCAGTGGAATGATTTTCGCGTTATTGACGTAATTCGCGCCCGCCAATTAGGCGAATGACGCAAAATTTTTATGGTCAGAGTAGCTGTCATTGGGGTCGGACATCTCGGGAAACAGCATGCACGCCTGTATGCCGAGCTTGAGGGTGTGGAATTGGCAGGAATCGTCGATATTCTCGAGCCCCGAGCCCAGGGGATCGCGTCGCTGTACAAGACCGCCGCCTTCACCAATTACCGCGATATTCTCGGCAAAGTCGATGCAGTTAGCCTGGCAATCCCAACCAGCGATCATGCACGGGTTGGTGTCGATCTGCTCGAACACGGCCTGGATGTTCTGGTTGAGAAGCCCATTGCTTCCACGGCCGAAGAAGCCAGATCTCTGATCGAGACCGCAGCCCGGAACAAGCGCATACTTCAGGTGGGTCACGTCGAGCGGTTCAATCCCGTCGTCGCGCTCGCAAGTGAACTGGCGACGCGGCCCCAGTTTTTCGAGATTCATCGTTTGGCTGCCTTCTCTCCAAGGAGCCTGGATATCGATGTTGTTCTTGACCTGATGATTCACGATATCGATGTCGTTTTGAGCCTCGTGCCTGCGCCTGTACGTGAAGTCCGAGCGGTCGGTATCCCAGTGCTCTCCGAGAAGGCCGACATTGCAAATGCCCGTGTGGAATTCGAAGATGGATGTGTGGCTAACTTTACTGCAAGCCGCGTCAGTCTAGAAAAAACGCGAAAACTTCGTTTTTTCCAGCCGCATGACTATATTTCGGTAGATTATGCAAGCCAGACCGGGACGATGGTTTCTCTGCGAATGGGACGTGTCACCGAGCGTAAGCTGGAGCCGCCCCCAAAGGAGCCATTACAGGTGGAACTCGCGGGATTTGTTGAGTGTGTGCAAAGGCGTGGAATACCGGCCGTGTCGGGAGAAGAAGGGCTCCGCGCACTTGAGTTGGCGATGCGCATAAACTCTGCCATCGCTGAACGACTTATGCTACGTTGAACAGAATGTTGTTAGATCAACAACAAGATCTTGATCTGCAACCGCGGAGGACTAAGACTCTGCTGATTTCGGTGGGGGTTCACCTGCTGCTTATCGCGGTGATCGCTCTAAATCCGGACTTTCTCACATCCACGCCCAAGCGGATCATCCGAATTGCGGGTCAGGATTATGATCTCAGCAAGAACCAGCTCACCGAACTGGTCGTACCGCCGGAAGTTCGGCCCAAGCCACGCGCCGCTGTGCAAGACAAACCACTCATTGAGCCACCGCCGCAGCCGAACGTACAACCGCCGTCACCACCACCTCCACCTCCACCACCACCGCAGGCCCCGCCGGTTGTGATCAGTCCCGAGGACGTAATCGCCGAAGGTGCGCGACCGGACGCTCAACCCAGGCCCTCCCGTGGTGATACCGCTGAGGCTGCACGCGCCGGTTCAGGGTCGCCTGAACCGCCGAAACCGGCGCCTGCACCGAAAGAACCGGACAGCGGCCGCACGCAAATCGCGCAGAACACGAATCCGAATGCTCTGAGACTGCCGAATTTCCGGAATAGTGCAGAACACATCATTGACGAATCCCTTGAGGAAGCCCGAAAACGCTACTCCCAGGGCGGCCGCACCGGCATTCCAGGTGTGTTTCAGGAGGATCCGAATTTCTCGACTGAAGAGCCTACGATTCTTTCAGACACTCGAGGATACGACTTCGGCCCCTATATGAACCAGGTCGTCAATCGCGTGCGTGTGAACTGGTATTCGCTGATTCCCGAGATTGCGAGACTCGGCAAGAAAGGCCGGGTTGTGATCATCTTCACGATAACGCCAAGCGGCGCCATCCAGGATCTGCGGTTGGTGGCAAATTCCGGCACCGAGCCGCTGGATCGCGCCGCCATGGGCTCGATTACGGCATCGAATCCATTTGCAAAATTACCGCCGGGTTACGATGGTGATCACCTCGTTTTGCAGTTCACGTTTCTCTATAACATTCGATGATGCGTAAGGTACTCTTTGCAGCATTGTTCCTTACTGTAGGGGCGTTCTATGAGCGCTCAGGGCGGTCGCAGACCGCCCCTACAGTTCAAGCCGAACCCACGGTTCGAATCGGCCTAAATCCGAATGCCTCGACGGTAAATATTCGTTCATCGGCGGCTTTTACCGTTCAACAAAACAGAACGCGCATGGCTAAATTCTCTACAGTGCTGGCGCTGGACGCCGCCAGTACGAATCGCGTCCTTTCCAGGGCCGACCTTGATTACCGCATGCTCGTTGAGCTTGATGCGGGAAAGGTGCTCGTGCTTCCGTCGAAAACGAAAGTGAGAATCGAGCCGACGGGGACGCCGATTGAAATCGAAAATCGAACATATCGAGGGGCGATCGAAGTATTCGGCAATTCGCGG
>QHXC01000593.1 GCA_003222815.1 Acidobacteriota bacterium
CGTGGATAAAGAGACGCCATCCCTGAGCGAGTCGAATCCGTTGGGCGGTGCAAGCATTGTTTTCCGGCCGTGGCCCCGAGGCCGAGATTGAATAGACGCACCCGCTCTGACCCTTGCATTGTTTTCAAACGCTTATGGAGTTCGGCAAACGTCAAGGAGGATGGCTCGAAAGCAAAAATTCGCAAATCTTGGCAAACTGCAAAAGTCTTCAGCAGGAATCCCGTGTAATCGCCAAGATTGGCTCCGACATCAAAGATGACTATCGGCGTTTCTCTGGAATAGAATTGAGCTAGATGCTCGAGTACCCACAGTTCGCCGCTATCTTCAATCCGGCCTCCGCTCCCGCAATTCATTCCCCGGAGCGCAATGGCATGAAGTTGTTCAAAGAGAGACTGGTAACGCGCTTTTCCCGCGAAGGTTCGAAAGCATCGCCACTTCAAAGCTTGGAGCATTCTTTACTCCTTAAGGGCTAAAGTCCGCCCCTAGCCGCCCGCATCCTAGCAATCCAGTAGCTGCTCGTGAGCTTTTCATGGACTCCGCTATTTTCCTGAAATTGCGAGAGCCATTTTTTTAGATTGCTTGATGAGATCTCAATCCAGTCATTTAGTGGGACAACGGGCAGACCGGCGTATAGGGAGTCGAGAGAAGAGGAGGGCACCAATACAATGTGGCCGAGCGCCAGAGCCTCCCACGTCCTGTGGCAATCCAGGCCCATGCCGTGGGGGCTCAAAACGAACGCGTAGTTACCCCTGGTCCGCCACATTTCGGTCCTCGGAAGAGGGTCGTTTTGGAAGAATACATTTTCATTCCCCTGTAATTTCCTGGCGACGGCCCGTCGCAGCTCCCTGGAACGTGCACCTACGAGAGGGTGAAACCGGCGGTAGTGCCGTAGACCGAACCCTTGCTTCCACGGAAAATCAACATAAACGCCCAGCACGCGATCTCTACGTGGAGGAAGCTCGGCGGAAATTGATTGGAGTAGCTGTTCCTGCTGCTGGGGCGAGCAGATGCTCTCGCCCCAGATTGGTTTTTCGCTCAGCATATGAAAGTCAATTCCAATCGGTATCGGGGAGATCTTTTGAGACACGATTGACCCGTCATAGTTCTGGGTGTACCAATGACTGATCTTAGGGGAGTCCAGAAGCACACGGCCTTGAGCACGCAGTTCAGACGGCGCACAACTATCAGAATCGCCTGTAACCAAGACAAACTTGGAGTTCACAAGAGGAAGCACCTGCTTGATGAAGGATTTCAACCAGGAAATTCTGACCCAAACCAGTTCGTGATCGCGGATGTCGCCGTAAGACTGAGGATTGGAAATCAGGTTGTCAGGTAATGTCGGTGATGACAGCGCTCCCGCAAGAAGAGGTACGGACGAATAAGTCCGGCCATCGGGGAATTCGTCTGGAATTCTGCGATCACAGAGCGCGGCAATGCCCTTGTTCCAGAGCAATCGAACGTCTGAGCCTGCACGGCCATCAGGGCTTGTACTTTCGTCAGGCAATCGCATCCGCCCAAGTTCTAGTTCGTGAATTCAGTTTTGTACCAATTAATCGTTTGTTGCAATCCCTCTTCAAAATGGATGCAGGCCCGGAATCCGAACAGGCGTTCGGCCTTGCTGACGTCGAGAGAACGGCGCGGCTGGCCATCGGGCTGGCTTGTATCCCAGACAATTCGTCCGTGAAAACCGGTAAGGTTTGCGATCAAAGCGGCTAGATCTTTGATGCTGATTTCCATTCCGGAGCCGAGATTGACGGGCTCCGGCCCATCGTAACACTCGGCCGCGAACAGAATGCCGTCCGCCGCATCGTCAACGTGGAGGAACTCCCGCGTTGGGCTTCCTGTGCCCCACAAGATGATTTCCTTTGAACCGGTCCTCTCGGCCTCCACACATTTTCTAATGATTGCCGGAATGGCATGGGACGTTTCGGGATCGAAGTTATCGCCGGGACCATATAGGTTGACCGGCAGCAAAAATATCGCATTGAAGCCGTATTGCTGGCGATAGGCCTGAGCCTGGACGAGCAACATCTTCTTTGCGAGACCGTAGGGAGCGTTGGTTTCTTCCGGATAGCCATCCCAGAGGCGTTCTTCCTTGAACGGAACAGGCGTGTGTTTGGGATAAGCGCAGATTGTGCCAAGAGCAACAAACTTCGAAATTCCGTGACGCCGGCCGTACTCCATCATCTGGGTACCCATCATCAGGTTATTGTAGAAAAATTTGCCTGGGTTGGCGCGATTGGCTCCGATGCCGCCGACTTCGCCCGCAAGATGGATGACCACGTCGGGCTGTGCATCTCTGTAGAGGCGGACCACATTTTCGGTTTCGACGAGATCGTATTTCTCTCGACGGGGCACGAAGATTTGGTCTGGAGATTTCCGCCCGAGTTTTTCCACGACGCGCGATCCGAGAAAACCCGAACCACCGGTGACGAGGAC
>QHXC01000175.1 GCA_003222815.1 Acidobacteriota bacterium
AACACCTTCAATCGAAACAAATCGTTCTTCCAGCCGAACCGCATCCCAAACCGCCCGCCAGAAGCCGACGCCTTGTTGAAGATCGGAAAGACTCAAATGCTGAGGTCCGGCCTCGAGCAGCCGAACAACGGTTCTGATGAATTCGGCTGGCGGCACACCGAACGCTTCCGAGATCCGGGATGCCTCCGCAGCAGGCAAGTAACTCCGAACCTCGACGAAGTACAGCCGGCCATCACGAGTCACGAGCTCATCCGTCGGGAGGTTGTCGTAAACATTGGTGAGGTGGATGTAGAGAACCTTGTACCGGAGAAACGAGAGCGATTTAAACGGGTCGAGCGCGTCCACCGCCAAAAAGCTGGCCAACTCGCGGTGATCTTTTACGGTTTGCTGCGCAGCATCCAACGTCGTCACGGAGTAGTCGGACAAAAGAAACCGTATACGCGGATAATACTGTGTCCCTCGCTCGCGGTCGAGATCACGAAAGCGGTTCAGCCACACAGCGGCCCGCTTGCCCGTTCCCACTCCGATTTCCAAAACGAAAATCTCAGCCGGAAGCTGCTTCTGATTTTCCAGGTCCTTGAGCAAAGTCCAGAAGTCGGCAACCGAATCGGCGATGGCGAGAGGATGATTCGCGTCGGATTGCCCGGAAGGAAGTGCTTTCTCGAACCCACGTCCGGATGCTTTTTCCCACAGCGGGAGGTGGTGCCAAAAAAGGTTATTGAACGTCCAGATGATACTGCAACGCATCGGCGTGAACGGCTCGAGGTAAACGCGCTTCCTCGAGGTCGCATCCGCGGCCGCCTCGTTCAGGGCTTGAATGAATTCTTCCTTCAGCGTGTCCTGTCGCACTTGTCGAAGGTCTACGCCCACTTCGATCCAGGGACAAAGGTCTTCCCCCTTCGTCGCTCGCCGGACGGTGACGGCTTCCCGAAAGTTCGTCTTGTACTGAACCCAATCGAGATGAACACTCAGGTTGTCCAGGATCCGGCGAGGAACTTGCCCCTCGCCGGCAACCGTCACCAGGCTCGAAACCACACTGCTCGTGAGGGCGGTTCGGTCGGGTTGAAGGTGATTGACGTGCAGGATCATCGAAATTAAAGCGAATCAGCCTTATATACGAAGCGCCAAAGTTAGGTCAACCGCATAAGCAGTGCACGCGGGCTTTTAGGCCGCGTTCGGTATTGACAAGGCTTCCCGCCGGGCCGACAATACAAACGAGAACAACAGTTGCTGGCGAGACACAAAGTTGTGGCTCGCCGTTCAGCATCGATGCTGGGGTTCGGACAGCGACGTCCAGGGCATGTTTTAACGCGCATGTTCTGGGCGTTTTTTATTGGGCGCGTTTTTGTAGGTGTTCTTGAAAGTGGCAACGAATTTGTCGCAAAGAGAACTTCAGGGAGACGGATCGGGCGCTCGAAGCCAACTGGCGATACTTATCGATGCGGGCCAGGTGCTGAGTAGCGAGCTTTCCCCGAGGGTCGCTTTCCAGCAAGTCCTGGAAATCCTGCGGCAGCGTCATGGTGTGATCCGCGGCACTGTCACTTTGCTGGACGCAAAGTCCTCGGAAATCCGCATCGAAGTCTCCTGTGGATTGACCGATGCCGGCCGGATCGCGCGCTACCGGCTTGGCGAAGGGATCACAGGCCGTGTCGTTGAGACCGGCCGGCCCATTGTCGTGCCGAAAGTCAGCCGTGAACCGATGTTCTTAAATCGCGCCGGCAAGCGGGATCTGCACAAACAGGAACTTACATACATGTGTGTTCCGCTTGTCCTGAAGGGCCGGCCTGTCGGCGCGCTCGGTGTCGATCTCAGGTTCAAACCGGACAGGGACTACGATTCCGAATTGAAGTGCCTGGGCCTTGTGGCGGCCATGATGGCGCAGTCGATCAAGGCCGAACATCTCGTCGATGAAGAAAGACGCCGGCTCATGGATGAGAATAGTCATCTGCTCGAAGAGCTCAAGGAACGTTACGACTTTTCCAACATCATCGGAACGTCAGGCCCGATGCGCCAGGTCTACGAACAAATTGCCCAAGTCGCCCACACCAACACGACCGTGCTCATTCGTGGAGAATCAGGTACAGGAAAAGAATTAATTGCCCACGCGATTCACTACAACTCGCCACGGGCGCAGAAACCATTGATCAAAGTGAATTGCGCGGCGCTGCCGGATTCGCTGATCGAGTCAGAACTATTTGGATATGAGAAAGGCGCCTTCACCGGCGCGAATTCCCTCAAGAAGGGCCGATTCGAGCTGGCCGAAGGCGGAACGCTGTTCCTGGATGAGATCGGAGACATCAATCTTGCTACCCAGATCAAACTCCTGCGAGTCCTCCAGGAGAAGGAATTCGAGCGGCTTGGCGGCACAAGTACGGTGCGGACAAATGTCCGGCTGATTACAGGGACCAACAAAG
The DNA here is from genome assembly GCA_003222815.1 of Acidobacteriota bacterium. Lineage (GTDB taxonomy): Bacteria > Acidobacteriota > Terriglobia > 20CM-2-55-15 > 20CM-2-55-15 > 20CM-2-55-15. The sequence continues at coordinate 2,415 of QHXC01000175.1, forward strand.
ATCTCGAAAAGGCGATGACCGAGAATAAGTTTCGCGAAGATCTTTATTATCGGCTTAACGTTTTCACGATCTTTGTTCCTCCATTGCGGGATCGGAAATCGGACCTGCTCCTGCTCGCGGATCATTTCCTCCAGAAGTATGCGAGAGAGCACAAGAAGGATATTCGCAGAATCTCCACGCCTGCCATCGACATGCTCACCGCCTACCATTGGCCGGGAAATGTGCGCGAACTCGAAAATGTCGTCGAACGTGCAGTGCTGGTCTGCGACTCGAACGTCGTGCACGGCCATCATCTCCCGCCTACGCTGCAGACGGCTCAAGCTTCAGGAACCATTACGACACTCTCGCTCTCTGAAGCCGTGTCCGCATACGAAAAGGACATCGTCCTGGACGCGCTGAAGACTACTCGGGGTAACCGCGCAAAAGCCGCGAGGTTGCTCGGAACCACCGAACGAATCATCAATTACAAAGTGCGGAAATACGCTATCGATAGCAATCGGTTCCGGAACTAACGGTAGATCCGGTAGTACCGAATTTGAAGACGCAGGCATAAAGCCTGCGGCTACGAGTCCGCTGCAGTGGGCTCGTAGCCGCGGGCTTTATGCCCGCGCCGTACGCTAGCGAATCTACCGTTACAGTGCACTAGTTCGACGCAGTCACTCCGGCGGCTTTGGCCAGTTCGGCCACGTCGCCTGTGCGATTGCCGTGGAGCGGCGCAATAATCTGCACGTCGAGCTTCAACCGCTGAATGTTGTCGTAAAGCGCCTTCGCATAGGGCACCGCCGTGCGAATTAGCGGCGTGCCTGGTTGCGGAGGCGGCGTGAAGGCGTCCGGTTCCGCCAGGAGTTTCTCCTTGGGGAGGTAGACGACCAGCATGTCACCGGTGTGTTCGTACCCTTTCAGGAGATACAGCTCGATCGTGCGGGTGCCATCGGTGAGCTGGCCCTTATCGCCGACGGGCTGGATCTTCACCGGCTTTTTCGACGCAGCCAATCGGTCAGGATTAATCGTGTGCGGCGTCTTCGCGACGCGCTCCAGGAACGCCTTATTCGACTGATGCGTCACGATCGTCGCTCCCTCGTCCATCGCCGAGCGAATTCCGCCAAGATGGTCCCAGTGATGGTGCGAGGTCACCACGAAGCGAATCGGCTTGTTTGGAATGAGCTCTTTCGCCTTCGCCAGCACCGCAGTCGCACGCGCCTCGTTGTTCGGCACATCCAGGACGACAATATGATCACGCATCTCAACAGCAAGGCTGTGGTGGGAGCCGCCCGTCAGGTAGTAAACGCCATCGCCCATTTTCTTCGAGTCGACCCGCACCGGAGGGGGCGTGAAGGAGCGCACGTTGTCGGGAACGGTGATGTCGACCGGCGGATTGGCGGTTACCATCGAGATCGTAAGCTCAAGAGACGGATATCCGTCCTGCGTCTGCACGATTCGGGACGGGAACATGACGCTGCCAAAGTTCTTGTAACCGGTGTAGGTGGTTTCGACGAGCATGTCACCAACGATCGGATGGTCGATCCAGGTCTGCACCTTCTCGACTTGGCCCTGTGCGTTGATCGTGCCGGTCATCTTGTACTTGCCGCCAACGGTGAACGACACCTCGGTACCGCCCCGGGCGTTGCGCGTCGTCGCCTTGTTGGCCGTGGCCGCCTTAACAAACCCTTGCGGTGTCGCCCACAACGCAAGCATGCGCTCGAGCTGCGCGTCCGGCGCCGGCGCTGCCTGAGGCGCGGCCCCGGCGGGGGCATTCGCCGGCGGAGCGGCGACGTTCCATGCGTAATTGCCGCTCACGACCTGATTCTGGCGCTGCTCACCGAAAAGGGGTGCACCGCCGCCCCGCGGCATCACCGGTCCCATCTCACGGAGCAACTCGACGCGCATGCTGCCGGTGTCGTAGTTGATCGACGCAGCGTAGTTCTTTACGTCCACCGGCGGCCACGGCTCGAAGAAACGGACACGAACGTCAGAATCCCGACGATCGCCAAAATCTTGATTGTGCGCATATAAACCTCCAAGGAAAGAAAACACAATATAGTCTCACCCTAGATTCGAGGCAACTCGGAAAATTCTCGATTGTCTGAGCTACGGTCAGGGATTAGCACAACAATTCCGTGGCGGTACTCACAAATTGTTTTGTATCGCGCACAAAGTTTATTATTGACATAAAGAAAGTATAAAGATAAAAATGCCCCACGCTCACAAAGACGTGGGCGGCTGACGACGAAGTCCTAAATCCTGTGAAACGGATTTGAGGGCTTTTTTTATTTTGCCGGACACTGGAGTCTGGCTCTCGACACCGACGTCCCGGGTGAATTTCGCCCGTGGGCGTTTTTTTTTGGCGAAAAACCGGACGAAGCGGACTGATGGACCCGAGCCAACTCGAATTAAGGAGAACATTAATGAAAACACTAGCTGCGATTCTTCTGATGCTCTTGATCGGTTGTACTCTCGCATTCAGCCAGGGGAGGAGCAACGACCCAGGAGGCGCGACCACCGGTAACGCCACCGACGTGCCGGCAGCCACGGCCGGCCAACCCACCCTGGCCGAACTGGCGGCAACTGCCGGTCACAACAGAGTGGCGATCAACATGATGTGGACGCTGATCACGGGATTCCTTGTCATGTTCATGCAGGCCGGTTTTGCCATGGTCGAGACGGGATTGACGCAAGCCAAGAACGCCGCACATACATTTGCGATGAACTTCCTGGTCTATCCGCTCGGAATGCTCGGTTTCTACGTACTCGGCTTTGGTCTCATGTTCGGAGGTGTAGGCGCCATAGGAACAATGGGAAGCTACGGAGGGTTAAGTCACGAGGTCACTATAAATCTGTTTGGCAAGAGCTTCGGTTCCTCTTCCAAATGGTCTTCATGGATACCACCGCAACGATCCCCACGGGCGCGATGGCAGAGCGGTGGAAATATTCGGCGTTCGTGATCTACGGTCTCCTGGTGGGATCGGTCATCTATCCGATCTTTGGAAACTGGGTCTGGGGCGGTGGCTGGTTATCACAGCTTGGGTCAAATTTCGGCCTGGGTCACGGACATGTGGATTTTGCGGGTTCATCGGTAGTTCACATGACCGGCGGAGTCATTGCGCTGGTCGGTGCATGGATGATCGGACCTCGCATTGGGAAATACAAAAAAGACGGAACGCCCAACGCGATTCCGGCTCACAGCATTCCGATGGCGATGATCGGAACTTTCATTCTGGCTTTCGGATGGTTCGGATTCAACCCCGGTTCAACCCTGGCGGGTACGGACTTGCGAATTGCTGTGGTAGCGGTTAACACCATGCTCGCCAGTGCGACCGGGGCTTTCGCAGCAACGCTGTGGATGTGGTTGGTTCGCGCCGGGAAACCTGACCCGAGCATGATGTGCAATGGAATGCTCGCGGGACTCGTCGCGATCACTGCCCCATGCGCTTTCGTGACGGCGCCGTCCGCTTGCCTCATTGGCATCATCGCGGGCATCCTGGTCGTCGAAGCGGCATTCTTCATCGAAGGCACGCTCAAGATCGATGATCCCGTTGGCGCTATTGCTGTTCACGGCGTCAACGGGGCCTGGGGCGTCCTCTCGCTGGGCTTGCTTGCAGACGGAACATACGGTGATGGATTAAACGGTGTTCCCGGAATGGTAACAGGTCTGCTCTACGGAAATGCTTCGCAGTTCTTTGCAGAATGCATTGGCGTGGCAGCAAACCTCGTCATCAACGCAACTCTGGCGTTCATCGTCTTCAAGTTGATCGATGTTGTGATTGGACTCCGGGTCAAGGCAGATGTTGAAGTGGAGGGACTCGATCTTCCCGAGATGGGTGTTCCTGGTTACACTGGCGTGAGCGACCACCTGGCGCCCGAGCTTGCAAAGGCGCATTCCATGGTCGCCAGGCCTGTACCCGCAGAGGGACGATAAAGCAGTTCTCGCGGCTGGATGTGCCGATCGGTTATGACACAATAGCCAAGTCATGAAGTTGGTCAAATGCATTATCCAGCCGCAAAAGCTCGACGAGGTCGTTCGAGCCCTTACAAACATCGTACCTGGTATGACGGTTTCAGACGTTCGAGGACACGGCCGTCAGAAGGGACGACCAGTCGTGTACCGCGGCGCGGAATACGACAATACGCTTTTGTCTAAAGTGGTGATCGACATTGTCGCGGACGATAATAAAGTCGACGATGTGGTGGCCCTGGTAATAGAAAAGGCGAGAACTGGTCAGATCGGCGATGGAAGAATATTTATTCTTCCTCTGGAGGCAAACTATCATATTCGAACTGGTTTCATGGATCTCGGATAGGAGTATAATAGCCGGTATTCAAGTCTCATCCCCCCACTCCTGAGACGGGCGGCTTTTTGGGCCGCCCTTTTTTTGAGATTTTGGGAGTCCGACAAAATTGTATGGACAGGAACTGAAATTTCTATTATAAAAGCGCCTGTCCGATACAGCGTTGTGTCGGGCGGAAGGACTACGAAGTCTTCGATCCAGATAGTTGGGTCGAGGGCTTTTTTTATTTTCGGATCAAAAGACGTGGCCTCCAACAGGACATAGCCGTCCTTAACCTTGTTACCAAAAACAAAGCAAAGGAGAACGACATGTCGTCAACGGAAAAACCCACCACTCGGCCAACACTTGGCCTCACCGGCCTAACTTCGAATGCCATGGCGCTGATTGCGCCCGGCGCGTTTTTGTGGCTGACCTTTTTCATTCAGTGCGCCTATGGAGCGCCGATGGCGGCTCAGGGCATGTGGTTTGGTATTTTTGGCGCGCTTGTACTGTGCCTGGCCACGGCTATTGCCTATGCGGAACTTTCAAAGCTCTATCCTGGAGCGGGCTCATCTTATTTCTTCGCCGAACAAGCCTTTCTTAGCAAAACCAAGGCTTTTAAATTTGCCCGAATCGCCAAGTTTGTTGTGGGTTGGGCGAGCCACCTCTATTATTGGGTTTACCCCGGGCTGATGGTAGGTGTGACGGCGCTCGTCACCGGCTACGTATTGGGACAGATATGGCCGGACACATTCAATGCCGCCGTACCGAGTCCTCTGTTCATGATTGTGTTCTGCTCGTTCTTTTCGTTCGGTGTCGCTTACATCTGCTTCCGAGGGGTGAGCGGCACGACGGCTGTTAACGCCGCCATCAACGTCATCCAGATTTCAGCCCTCATTGTGTTTTCGGTCATTGCCGTTGGCTATCGACTCAATCATCCTGAAGGATCCGTCGGAATCACGCTGGATCCCGGTGGAAACCCGGTCAGCAAAGTCATTGCTACGGACAACTCCGGAGCGCCGGTCAAGGACGCCCAAGGTAACTTTGTTTTCGCAAAGACTCCCGATGGGAAAGATCAAGACTTCACAATCAGCTATAGAGAACCGCTTCAGACGGTAACTGACCCGAGTACGAAGGAGACGGTAACGAAGTTTCAGTACCACGGTTCCGGAGCATCTGTCGTCTCACCACACTCGTTCAGCTTTGTCATCATCCAGGCGTGTATTGCGATTCTGATCCTGGTCGGGTTTGAATCGGTAACAGCGATGGGAGAAGAAGCTAAAAATGCCAAACGCGACATCCCGCGTGCGGTCCTTCTCTCGCTGCTGATTCAGGGATTGGTTTGCTATTTGATTGAGTATTTCGCAGCCAATTACTTCCTGAACAACGGGTATCAGGTCTCAAACGCCTTGGGTTCAGCTGCTCCCGTCGGCGACATGATGATCATTGCCGGCACATGGTTATTCGGCAGCGCCGCGGCGGGAAAGGCGTTCATGCTTGTCCAGGCATTTACCGTGTTTCTGGCGTTGATTGGCACGACCTTGTCCTGCATGAGCACAGGGGCTCGCGTAACCTATGCGATGGGACGTGATGAAGAAGTTCCCGAACATTTTGGTATGCTTCACGGCGGGAAGTTGACACCTCACCGCGCAATTTGGACCCTGGCGACCATCTCCGTGTTCGTTGCGATTCTTTCCATCTTCTTCAACTTCTGTGGTCCTGCCGCTCTCAGTGATGACACGATCAAGGGTCTGCCTCACAACGCCTGGTACAGCTTTGGAATCTTTAGCCATGATCTCGCTGCCAGCATCCCGCAGAGTCTCGTGGTTGTGACGCTCGTGAGCAACTTCGGCACGTTCCTTCTATATATGATGACCTGCGTCGTGGCCATCGTCGCGTTCCGCGAACACCATAGCTTTAATGGATTCAAACACACGTTCGTTCCGCTATTTGGGATTCTGGCCAATCTCCTCTGCATGTTGTTCTACATTGTTGGCCCGTTCTTCGTTCCAGGCATGAGCCCCAAAGAACCGTTCGTCGCGCTGGGAATCGTTGTACTCTGGGGCATATATGGGTTGATCTACTTCACAAGGTCGAGCGCCAAGAAAGGCCGGCCAGTGTTCATTACGGAAGCACCCAAGAAGGCGTAAACTGGATAGTTGAAGGTCACCTTGATATCTTTCCATAGACGGCCAGCCGTTCGATAGGCTGGCCGTTGTCTTTTGACCGATCGCAATGAAACTGACTTTCGCGGAATTGTCGTCAACGGGACCGGTCCGGCATCACAACGAGGACTGCACCGGATTCTGGGAACCTGAACAGGAAGAAGAACGACTCATCCACGGCACGATTGCCGCGGTTGCGGATGGAGTCGGGGGTCTCAGTTGTGGCGAGATTGCCAGCGAAGCAAATGGCAACAACGTTGTCGGTTTGTATTTTTAGAAATAAGGAAGTCGCGATCGGCCATGTCGGAGATTGCCGCGTGTATCTGGTTCGCAAGGGACAGCTCAAGCGGTTGACAGCGGATCATACGTACGTCGAAATGCAACTCAAGCTGGGCCTCATATCACAGCAGGAGGCGATGTCCAGCGAGTTGCGCTCGGTGCTTACGCGCACACTTGGCCAAAACCCGATCGTCCAGATGGATTACGACAAAACCGCCCTCTACAGAGGAGACTGCTTGATACTCTGCTCTGATGGATTGCACAACTGCCTGATGGAACATGAAATCTGTGATACGGTCAATCGTTTGTCTCCCTCCGAGGCATGCAAGTACTTGATCTCGATCGCGGAAGATCGGGGCGCCGAAGACAATATTTCAGTGCAGATCGTGCGCGTGGACGAAGTTCGTCAAACGGCATTTTATCGAGGGCTGTCCGCTTCTTCCGGCAGTTCCAGCAAGGTCGATAGCAATAATCTTGTGAGCAGCGAAGTTGAAGTCGGCCAGGTACTCGACGGCCGATTCGAAATCAAAGAAGTCATCCATCGGAGTGCGATGAGCACGGTCTTCAAAACCACAGATCTTGAAACCGGAAACACCGTGGCCCTGAAGGCGCCCCTCATGAGCCTGGAGGCCGACCCCGCCTTCTACTCTCGCTTTGAGAGAGAGGAGGAGATCGGCAAATCTTTGGACCACCCGGGAATTCTGAAGATCATTCCTGTCGAACAGAAGAGCCGGCCTTACATTGTCATGGAGTATGTGGAGGGCGAGACGCTCGATCGTCTGCTGCAGACTGTCAAATTCCTGCCGGTGCCAGACGCTTTGAAGATCGCCAGCCGGCTTTGTGACGCGCTGGAATACATGCACCAACACGGTGTCATCCACCGCGATTTGAAACCTTCGAACATCATGGTCTGCAATGACGGGACCCTCCGCATCATGGATTTCGGAATTGCAAAGACCACGGCAATGAGGCGACTGACGTTTGGAGGATTCTCCCCGACGATGGGCACTCCGGACTATATGGCGCCCGAGCAGATCAAAGGGAAACGGGGCGACCAGCGAACGGATATTTATAGCCTGGGCGCGATCCTCTACGAAATGGTCACCGGCCAGGTTCCTTTTCAAGGACCGAACGTTTATGCGGTCATGAACGCCCGCCTCGTTGGAGATCCTCCCGCTCCTCGCCAGATAAACGAAGACATTCCTCCTGAAGTCGAGGAAATCATTCTCCATGCCATGGAGCGCGACCCTTTCAAGCGCTACCAGTCGGCAGCCGAGATGAAGGCAGAACTCGATGCACCCGAATCCGTGAAGATCACTGGCCGGCATCAAAGGCTGCGACGCGCGGCTCCATGGAAGAGACGATTTCGACGGGTTCGACTTGTTTTGATCACTTCCCTATTGCCAGTGATCTTGTTTCTCCTTTTCTGGTTCATGTTCAGCCGGCAATTGAGCCGCTAAAAAAAAGCACTGTCACGAACGAAATCACCGCGAGCCCCGCTCCCAGCAATACATCTACGGCGTAGTGGTATCGGCCGATGAATGCGCCGCCAGCAATGCCGATCGCAAAGAAAAGAAAGATCGCGCCGACGGCCGGCGCCAAACGCGTAAGCTCCAGCGCTATCGCAAGACTTGCTGCGACATGCCCGCTTGGAAACGTGTTCGCTTGAGTGGTGACATGGCGAACCAGAAAGAGATTCAGCGTGCGGAGTCTCGACTGTTGCGGTTGCCATACCACTGCGTTTTCTATCGCTCGGGGTGGAAGCGTTTGAACGAACGGGAACGTCGCATAGCACAGATACGCAGGCGGGATGACAATATTCCAGAACTCCTCCGCAAAGCGGCCCATACCCGTTAAATACAGCGCAGCCAGGCCACACGGCACGAGCGGATAGCAGAGTAGATATGCAAATTCGAGGGCGAGACGCTCGATCGTCTGCTGCAGACTGTCAAATTCCTGCCGGTGCCAGACGCTTTGAAGATCGCCAGCCGGCTTTGTGACGCGCTGGAATACATGCACCAACACGGTGTCATCCACCGCGATTTGAAACCTTCGAACATCATGGTCTGCAATGACGGGACCCTCCGCATCATGGATTTCGGAATTGCAAAGAACGTTATCCATTCATAAGAACGCATTCTTTTTCAAAATACCGCGTACCCCTTCACGGCCGCCACGGTTTCGGTCACAATCAAGGAAAGGAGCTGCGCAATGCACAAACGAAAACTGGGCCGGCAAGGTCTTGAAGTCCCCGCTTTAGGTCTGGGTTGCATGGGCATGTCGTGGGCCTATGGCCCGACCGACGATGCCGAATCGATTCGAGTCCTTCATCGTGCGCTTGATCTTGGCATCAACTTCTGGGACACCGCTGAAGTATACGGACCCTTTAAGAACGAGGAACTGCTGGGCCGCGCGCTCAAGGGCAAACCGCGCCAGAGTGTGATCATCGCGACAAAGTTCGCTTTCAAATTTAGTCCCAAAGGCGAGCCGGCAGGTCTGGACAGCAGTCCGGCTCGCATCAAGGAAGCCATCGAGGGATCGCTCCGCAGGTTGGGAACGGAGTATATCGACCTTTACTACCAGCACCGCCTGGATCCGAACACTCCCATCGAAGACACGGCCGGCACGCTTGCCGAACTGGTTCGGTCCGGGAAGGTCCGATACATCGGCCTCTCCGAAGTCGGACCCGGAACTATCCGCCGCGCGCACGCGGTGCATCCGCTCGCGGCCATTCAGACCGAATACTCGCTTTGGGAACGTGACGTTGAAGAAAAGGTTCTTCCAGAAGTTCGTAGACTTGGAATTGGGCTCGTGGCTTACAGCCCGGTGGGCCGCGGCATTCTTTCCGGAAGGATCAAGAGCCCTAAAGATTTCGATGAATCTGACTTTCGCCGCAACCATCCTCGTTTTACCGAAGAAAACTTCAAACACAATTTGAAGCTGGTCGAAGAGGTCAAAGAAATTGCTTCCGCCAACGACGTAACGCCCGCGCAAGTGGCGCTGGCCTGGGTTCTCCGGCAGGGCAACGACATCGTTGCGATCCCGGGAACGAAACACGTTCGCTATCTTGAAGAGAATGCCCGGGCCGCTGACTTGAAGCTGCCGGAGTCCGTATGGTCCGCCCTGGACAAAACGCTTTCTTCATTCCAGACGGCCGGGCTCCGCTATCCGGAAGCAACAATGAAGTTCATCGATACGACAGACTAGAAACAGGAGGATCCATGAAAGAGCAAAACAGAACCAGAGCCGTGGACACGCTCAACAAGATTCTCGAAATGGAACTGGCCGGCGCGGTCCACTATACCCACTATTCATTCATGGTTTACGGCTATAACCGGATACCCATCGTAAAATGGCTTGAAGCGCAGGCGGATGAATCGATGGCTCACGCGAGAGCGGCCGGCGAGCTCGTCACACAGCTTGGGGCACATCCGTCGCTCGGGATCGGCCCGTTGCTGGAAACGCAGAAGCACGATATCGGCGACATTCTTAGAGAATCGCTCGCCCATGAAAAAGCAACACTCGTCGAATATGAAAAGCTGTTGGAGCTGGTACAGGGTGATGACGTGATGCTGGAAGAATTCGCACGCGAGCACATTTATCTCGAACGCCTTCATATCGGCGAGGTCGATAAGATGCTCCGCAAGCCTGGCGACATCGAGAGCTTCGAGAAGCCTGGCCGCCGATGAATCGTCCGGTCAACAATCTTTCGCGTCGAGAGCTCGAAGCCTGGGTCGTTGATGCCCGCAGCAGAACTTTAAGCCTGGTCGGTGACTTGTCGGATGAACAGTTTCGCGTACCCCTCCTGAGGATCATCAACCCATTCTTGTGGGAGATCGGTCACGTTGCTTACTTTCAGGAGTACTGGGTTTTGCGTCACGCGGCGGGCGAACCCCGTCTCGCCGAGCGACCATCGAGTACCTGGAAAAAGTTCGTGACCGTGTGGTTGACCGAATCGGCAGGGCTGACTTTGATGATCGCGATGCGTACTTTATCCAGCTATCGGTCTTCCATGAGGACATGCACGACGAGGCCTTCACCATCACCCGCCAGACACTCGCATATCCTCCGCCCACGTTTTCAGCAAAGCCAGCCGTGCTTTTGGCTGGCGGTGATGCGAGCATTCCGGGCGGCACGTACCGCATTGGCTCGACTGCTGAGGAAGGATTCATCTTCGATAACGAAAAGTGGTCACATGCAGTCGATGTGAAACCGTATCGGATTGCGCGGGCCCCGGTAACGCAATCCGAGTTCGTTAATTTTATTGAGGAGCATGGCTACGAGCGCCGCGAATTTTGGAGCGCAGAGGCGTGGACCTGGCGCGAGCGTGAGCAAGCAGCGCGTCCGGTGTACTGGAAGAAGGACCCCGAGGGACATTGGCTACGCCGCGACTTTGACCGGTGGGTCCCGCTCGAGCCGGATTGGCCGGCCCGCAATGTTTGTTGGTTTGAGGCAGAAGCCTATTGTCGTTGGGCCGGAAGGCGTTTGCCTACTGAAGCCGAGTGGGAGATCGCCGCCCGAGGCGCGGATCCAACCCTGGCACATCGTCAGATGGTGGGCGCCGTATGGGAGTGGACGTCGAGTGATTTTTGGCCGTACCCCGGCTTTTCCGAGGATCCCTACAAGGAATATTCCAGCCCGTGGTTCGGAACTCACAAATCGCTCCGGGGCGGCGCATGGCCGACCCGTTCCAGGCTCATCCGCACCGCGTACAGAAATTTCTACACACCGGACCGGCGAGACATCTGGGCCGGCTTTCGAACCTGCGCGTTGGAATCGTGAACGTATTCATCGTCACGCCGGAATCCGCCGGCGGTACTTCAGGCAACAGCATCACGGCCATGCGGTGGGCAGGAATAATCCGCGCGCTTGGAAATGAGGTCACGCTCGGAACGGAGTGGCAGAACCAAGAATGTGACGTGTTGATTGCACTGCATGCCCGGCGGAGCTACTCCAGTGTCGAACGATTCCGAAGCTCCTACCCAAATCGCGCCATGATCGTAGCTCTCACGGGTACCGATCTCTACCACGATCTCCAGGTGACCGATGAGGCGCGCCGCTCTCTCGCCCTTGCTACACGGATCGTCGGATTACAGAATCTCGCGAGCGCCGAACTCGATGAGGATGTTCGAGGTAAGTTACGGATCATTTATCAGTCGGCTCAACCACCGAGCCAGCGAGAAACGCCGCGAGACGATTATTTCGAAATCAGCGTGCTTGCCCATCTGCGAGACGTCAAGGATCCGATGCGCGCGGCGCTTGCATCCAGAGCACTGCCGCCTCGCTCGCGAATAAGAATTCTTCATGCCGGAAGGGCGATTGAGGCGAAGTGGGAACAGCTTGCGGTCGAGGAATCTCGGATGAATCCGCGTTATCACTGGCTCGGCGAGCAACCGCATGACGAAGCGATTCGTTTGCTTGCCCGGTCGCGAGTGACCGTGCTGTCGTCACTCATGGAAGGCGGTTCGAGCGCGATCGCTGAAGCTGTGGTGTGCGGCGTACCGATCTTGTGTTCGAAGATTCCTGGAAACATCGGTATGCTCGGCCCGGATTTTCCCGGGTACTTTCAGGTGGAACAGACTGGACAACTCGCGGAACTGCTGACTCGCGCCGAAACAGATCCGGTGTTTCTTCGGTCCTTGAAATCGGCGATGGAACCTTTCCTGTTTCAATTCACGCCGGAACAGGAACGCGAATCCTGGATACGGCTGCTTGGAGAAACGAACGCGGGCTGAAGACGCGGGCTAGAGCCCGCGACTACGTGCTTGAGATAACGTATAGGCGGGCTCGTAGTCGCGGGCTTTAGCCCGCGTTCTGGGAAGCAAATACGTTTTGCACAACTACAGATGCGTTCTTGGTAAACTCTATCTCGGAGTTATGAGTACGAAACGCATTGTTCTTCTGGTGGCGGCACTTGGTGCTGCCCTTTTCATTTTCGGGCGCCCGAGTCGCGCGGCGGACGGGAATTTCCCGATCTACTTTGAAGGTGCAAAGCTGGTCGTAAAGGCGCAAACCACGAACCGGACGCTGTACCTTCCCGTGATAGAGATTATCGAGTTCATGGGGTTGCCATACACAGACTCTCTCGCGCTTGAAACGCTCACGATCCGATCGGGCAACTCGAGACTGGTGGTGACCAAGAACAGCGGTCTCATATCTATTAATGATCAGATCGTCTTCCTGCCGAGTCCGATCTTGCGCGAAAACGACCACTGGCTAGCCCCGATTGATTTCCTGTCGCGGGGACTGACGCGTATGACGCGAACCGAATTCCGATATCGCCCCGGCACGTCTCGCATCTTCGCCGGTGTTGTGCAAGTGCCGGAGCTCGTGATGAACGCCCAGAGCCTTGGCTCGATAACACGTTTGACGATCCGATGCGGCGTCCCAGTTGATCTCAAACTTCGGCGCGATGAGCAAAACAATCGTGCGATCCTCATGGTCGGCCGCGCTGTCGATCCACTTCGCGAGCGCCTTGATCACAAGGACCGTCTGGTTCGTTCCATCTCTTTCGACGATTCTGATGGAGACCCTAAAATCCTTATCGACCTCACGAACCAGGTAGCCGATATCAAGCTGAATTCCACCGATGGTAACCGGATTTTCTTCGTCGACTTGCTGAGAAAGGGCGAAACAATAACGGAGGCGCCGGTGCCGGCGGAAACGCCCGGCGCCTCTCCGAAGGTGGATCCGACGCAGGCTGCACGCAGGGTGCGCGTGATCGTCATCGATCCAGGCCACGGCGGAATGGACACAGGCACGAAGAGTCCCACGGTCTTGGAAAAGGATTTAACGCTCTCACTTGCCCGCAAATTGAGGACTGCGCTTCAAATGCGGCTCGGCGCAACGGTCCTGTTGACGCGGGATTCGGATATTGCCATGGACAACGAGGCGCGATCCGCGGTTGCCAATAACAACCAGGCCAACCTCTTTGTGAGCCTCCATGCAGGATATTCGTCCAATAAGCTCGATTCGGGTTCATCCGTTTACATGATGAAGGAGGACTTTGGTGACGGTTTCGCGACGGCCGCAGTTTCGCGCGATCGATTGTTTCTTCCATGGTACCTCGGCTACCGGCTGAACCAGCAGGCTAGCGCGCGTGCCGCAAAAATTCTTCAGGACGAGTTGATCAAGGCGATTTCGGGATCGCGGTTTCCGATCCGTACGGCGCCGCTGGCGGTGTTGAGCAGCGCGACAATGCCCTCGCTGCTTTTGGAAGTGGGAAACCTGAACAATACCGTGAATGCGAGCACCTTAACGGATGATGGATTTCAGAAACGGCTGGTAGGCGCAATCGCAGACGCGATTCGAATATTTTCGGAAACGGAACAGAGATCGGCGAATTAACATGCCCCGACATATCAAAATCGGACTGATCGTTCTCGTCATCGGATTCGGTGTCTCCTTTGGATTTTTTGTCGACGTCATCGGACGCATTCAATCGATGGTCAATGAGCGAGAGATCGAAGAGAACCCGTTCACGCCTCCCGCCCAGCCGCTTTATGAGGCGACCGATCCTCCGATGAGCGTGAAAATCTTCTTCCCGGGAGGATCCGACGATGCCCTGCTGACGACCGAGGAACAAACAATCTTCAAGTCCGCAGATGTCACGAACCGCGCGAAGCAGGTCCTGCAGAAGCTCCTGGAAGGACCACACTCCGAAAAGCTGTATCCGTCGCTCCCGGAAGGAACGAAACTTCAGGACCTGTTCGTTTCAGAACAAGGGATTGCATTCATCGACTTCTCCAACACGATTGCTGTCAATCACCCGGGAGGCGTCTTGAATGAGATGGCGACGATCTACTCGATTGTCGACTCTCTTGGCTACAATCTTCCGGAAATAAAACAGGTGAAGATTCTGATCGGCGGAACCGAGAAGGAGACTCTCGCAGGCCATTGTCTCCTTCTGCTACCGTTCCAAATGGACCTGTCCATGACCGACGTCATGCCTCACGAAGAGAAAACGGCCGCATTCAGTGGACCGCCAAGCGCCAAACCATGAGAATCGACGGACGCTCCGCTACCGAAATGCGGCCGATACGAATGACGCCAGGATTCATTCCACAGGCAGAAGGGTCGGTGCTGATCGAGGTCGGACGCACGCGGGTGATCTGTACCGCAACGGTGGAAGAAACCGTGCCGTCATTTCTCAAAGGAACGAATAAGGGCTGGATCACTTCCGAGTATTCGATGATCCCACGCGCGACCAACACCAGGACCCCCCGTGAGTCATCGGTTGGAAAGAAATCCGGGCGAACCCAGGAAATTCAGAGGCTGATCGGCCGGGCGCTGCGGGCCTCCATCGAGTTGGAAAAGCTCGGCGAGCGCCAGATCTGGATCGATTGTGACGTCATCGAGGCCGACGGCGGAACGCGAACCGCGTCCATCACTGGTGCGTTTGTTGCCATGAGTCAGGCGATCGGCACGCTGCTTGCCTCCAAAAGGTTGGGTCAGAATCCGATCCGCTCTTACGTTGCAGCAGTGAGCGTCGGCATCATCAACGGTATTCCCATGCTCGATCTCAATTATCCGGAAGATTCCGGTGCGGAGGTCGACTTCAATGTTGTCATGACCGACCATGACGAATTTGTGGAGATTCAAGGAACTGCCGAACGGCTTCCTTTTGGACCGGACGCGCTGTCGGAATTACTCGGTCTGGGCCGCCGTGGCATTCGCGAGCTGATCGAGGCCCAGCGAAAAATTCTTTTGAAGTGAATCGTCTCATCCTCGCCACAACCAATGCGGGAAAGGTGATCGAGATCCGGGCAGCACTCGGTGGAATCGCGGAATGGTCTCTGGAGCCGCTTCCTCCCGGCCTTCCCGCGATCGAAGAAACCGGCGACACCTTTCTTGAAAATGCCATGCAAAAGGCCCGGCACTACAGCAAATACGTTGCCGAATTGACACTCTCTGATGATTCGGGCCTCTCCGTGGCGGCGCTTGGCGGAGGACCAGGCGTGCATTCCGCGCGATACGCGGAAGATCCGGCCTCAAGAATTCACCGCGTCCTTCGCGAAATGGAGCCCGTGCGCGACAGTGACCGGGGCGCAGTCTTCTACTGCGCGCTGGCGCTGGCGCGATCGGGCAAGGTTATTTGGACAGTCCAAAAGGACGTGGCCGGAGTCATCGCACGATCGCCTGCCGGCATGGAAGGCTTCGGCTATGATCCTGTATTTTTGCTGCCTGAACTCAACCGGACGATGGCGGAGCTGACCACCGGCGACAAGAATCGGCTCAGCGCTCGGGGGCGGGCTCTCGCCGAATTACGCAAATTTCTAACGTCATTGTGACTTTTTGCTATGGGCAGCGTCTTTGTGTTGAGTATCGTGATTATTGGATAAGGAGCTCCTATGATCGGAATCATGATTCTGGCCGTGCTGTTGCAAGGTCCGAAGAAACTTGAAATTGAAGAGAGTAAGATCCAGCCGCCTCTGGTTGTCCCCGCGGGAACGGCAATCCCTATCGCGTTGACAAGCCGCGTCTCCTCGAAGAATGCGAAGGATGGCGACGGCGTTTACGGGAAGACGGTTTTCCCGATCACGGTGGACAACAAGATTGTCGTTCCGGAGGGATCGCATGTGCGCGGCAAGATTGTTGAAGTGAAGCGTCCCGGCCGGGTGAAGGGCAAGGCTGAACTGACGCTTTCGTTTCAAACGCTCGTTCTGCCCAGCGGCATCACGATCCCGATTTACACGTCGCTTCGTGGCGCAGGCGGCGCCGGTACGCGCAAGGGCGAAAACAGTGTTGAAGGGGACTCGAGTAAAGGTGACGACGCCGGAACCATCGGCAAGACCGCTGCAGAGGGCGGCCTGATCGGTGTCATCGCCGGGCGCGGCAAGGGAGCCGTCGTTGGTGGCGCCGGCGGAGCTGCGGTTGGGACCGCGGCTGTTCTGCTGACTCGCGGCAAAGACCTGGTGCTCGAGCCCGGAACGACGATCGAAATCGTCCTGGATCGCCCCATCGAACCCTAGTCCGGCAGTCTTCAAGGCCGGTTCAATTCCTACCCGGAACTCCGGCCCAAGAAACATCACATCTCGATCGGCTCGTGGCCCGATTATGTAGCGCAATTCCGCCGTTTCATTTGGACATTTGGACCTTTGGAATTTAGACATTTGGACCATTGACACAAGATCGCACATCCGATAAAAAAGGCTCATCATCCGCACAATGATGTGCCGGGGGTAGACGATGAAGTCTTCAAAACCCGTGGGTTTTGAGGACTTTTTTGTTTTGGACAACTCTGGATCGCAAAATGATACGAGGGGTGTCTTATGGTCTTGATTAAGGTTCAGTACGACGGCTACAACAGGCAGTTTAAGCTGGTCGACCGAGAACTGGCGCATATGCTAGAAGACGGTGAGAGTTACATGCTCATCGCGGATATCTCGCTCAAGGACCTGGAAACAAAGCAGGGTACGGAGATTCAATCCCACCTTTTCCCTGTCACGGCCTAGGTTTCCTCCGTGAGCTGCCGAGATGCAAGGAAGCTGTCCGGTTCGCTCCTGGCCGTTCCTGCCGAAGCATCTGTGTTGATCCGGCGGCGACCCGCCTTGATAATCGGCATCGGAGGTTCACATGGAAACCCACTCCGTTCGTCGTGGCGTACGCTTAGTTCTGCTCGCCTGCTGGATGGTGGTCGCCGGTTGCGGTGGGAAAGGGTCGTCGCGAGCCCAGACACCAGACCAACCATCCGCGGTATCCGCACTCGCCAAAATGGGGCAACTGGCCACAGATCCGATCGCGCAAATGTCGATGACCTTTGACGGAAATCCGGCCCAGGAGAAGATCCGTGAAAAGATCGACATGGCGCTTCTCATGTACGGAATGGACGTGAACAACGTGAACCGCGGCTCAGCAGGCAGGACACTTGTCGCTTTGCGCAAAGAACGCGGTCTCAGTGAAATGGCAATCCTGGAAAAAATGTTGAACACACCGGCGAATGGGAAGTTTGAAGAGGCGGCCGTGCGGATTTCGGCGGAGATGAACCGGTAAACCAGCACGCTGGTGGGTCCAACTTGCCACGGGCATCACTTATAAATGTTTGACTGGGACGTGACACCTCTGGATAATCACAGCCGTCTCAGGCATGAGATGCCGTTGGCCCGCACTCGGGCATACGTTACGACTGGGGCTGAGGCTAGACGGTTTGGTTAGTCTTCCTGCTTAAATCGAACCGACAAAAGGAGTCCCAACCAATGGCTTACCACTCCGCCCAGCGCTGCTTTCAAGCCAACGAATCTATCGCATCGCCCTCACCGGATGTCCAGACGAATATCGCCTTGAATCTGAGCAAAGGACTTTCTGAACTGACCGTTTCAGTGGCTACCGACATTCAGAGTCTGCGCAGCCAACTGACGGCTCTTCGCCAAGAACTTGAGGACCTCAAGTCTGAAAGAAGACGTTTGATTATCTAGTCTCTAGAAACACTTCTCTCCAACGACAAGCACCCACGGCAGTTGCCGGCCGGTGGCCACTCGCGTGACCCTGTAATCCCTTATTGCGACATCGGCTAAGGGCTAACGCAAAAATAACTGCGCAAAATGTCGGGTTATCGGTAATGGCTCAATGCACATGTTTGTTGGCGGTTGCGTATCGGTTGTTGCTGATTTCATAACAGCGGAAGCCTCGCCGCGGTTTTGATACACGCAATCGCCGATGCGCAATACCTAACAAAGATGTGCGTTCAGCCATCACCGATATCATAAAATTCTGCACAGTTATTTTTGAGGCTGCCCTAAGCACGTAGTCGCGGGCTTTAGCCCGCGTTCGCATCGCCGAGACATGGCCACCCTCGACTGCCGAGAGTCTGATGATGTTCACTCATGGAGCGTGAGAAAATCCTGATTGCGACCGTCAAACCTGGGATGAATCTGGTTTAAAATCCCTAAGCAGTGACAGCGGGGCGTAGCGCAGCCTGGTTAGCGCGCCTGCCTTGGGAGCAGGAGGTCGATGGTTCGAATCCATTCGCCCCGATTGAAGTGAAACGATTTAGCTCGGCGTCACCGCCGGGCTTTTTTCGTTGGGTGCGGATTTTTGAAGGTTCTTGATTGTATTGTGCCGAGAGGTTGCGCTCAATTTCCGGAAGTCAACTTTTCCCATCGCAGTGTTCCGCCTCTACGACTAGCTGGTTTACCAACCAAGTAGCCTCCGCAGCGAGTCAGTTAGCGTTCCTAAACACAAGGCGACAAGGCAGGATCTATTGCCTAGGACCGGGGTTCGGGACCACTGCCGGGCCAAGGTCCGACATGGGGACAGCTCGTCAAAATGCGCTTTCGGAGGCCCGGAACCAGCGTTTTCTTCTCTCTAGGTGATATGCTTCGGTTGATGCAGAAGCTGGCAGTCCTCAGCTTGATATTGCTTGGTGCCGTCGTCGGCACTGCTCAAAGCGAGAAGAAAATGCCTCGCAAAGTGCCTGGAGCGAGCAAGCCCGAGTGCGCTCAAGGCTCAATCTGTTTTTCCGGGGAGATCAGAGAAGGTCAGACGTTTCGGAAGGACCTTACCGCCGGCCTGGAATTCGTGCTTGGCCTGCCCGGAAGCTTCCAAGTCGAGATCAAGCACGCTGAAGCCAGTTGCAAACAACTCTTCTGGGTGGCCGACCCGCCCTTCCATGCTCACCGCCCGACCGAAATCGACGCTACGTATGATTGGACAGCCGAACAGGAAGTGGAAACGTCACCGCGCGAATTCCGGTTTGCCACAAGCTGCGAGGCCTATCGCACCTTGTTTGATCTGTCCCAAACTGACGCCGAGAAATACATAGCGGATTTCAAATCCCTGGCGAACGGAGAAGGCCGCCTCTGGATCACGGATTCGAGGGTCACGCATTCACACGGTATTAACAGCAAGGAGCAGGGCGCGGTTGAATGGATGAAATTCAGCGTCGAGATCAAGCTGTCGAAACCGAATTAGCCTGGCTCACCGTTATGTCTGGACATCCACTCGGCCGTATCAATATCACGCCCAATATGAGATGTGGCCTGCCGACGGATAGAACCCCCGCTGACGCCGAAGGATAAAGCCATCGGTCGTCGCCGAATTCG
>QHXC01000594.1 GCA_003222815.1 Acidobacteriota bacterium
AAGTCTGTAGTCGCGGGCTTCAGCCCCCGTTCATTCAAACTGCCCCACTAACCAAAACTCCAGCCGCTCTACTTCACTTTCACCGGTCTCTGCGCTTTTGCAACCACAGGGCGGGCTGGAGCCGCAGCAGGCAGCGCCACTCGCCTGCCGCGAAGGTTCGTGTAAACCAGAACCAGCGGCGCTGCGATCGCGACGGAAGAATAGGTTCCGATGATGATTCCGATCACCATTGCGAAAGCGAAGTGATTGATGATTTCTCCACCGAAAATGAACAGCGCCAGAACCGTTAGGAACGTCAGGCCCGAGGTGAGAATCGTCCGGCTCAACGTTTGATTGATGCTGTCGTTCATGATGGTCTCGAGATCATCGCGCCGTCTGATCTTCAAATTCTCTCGAACGCGGTCGAAAACGACAATCGTATCGTTCACCGAGTAACCAACCAACGTAAGCAAGGCTGCGATAACCGTCAAGTTGATCTCACGATTGAAAACCGAAAAGAGACCGAGCGTCACCAGCGTGTCGTGAAAAACGGCAAACACCGCTGCCGCACCGTAGATCCACTCGAATCGAAATGCAATGTAAATCAGAATCCCTACAAGCGCATAAAGCGTGGCAAAGACCGCTTGACGCCGCAGATCCGCCCCCACTTTCGGGCCCACCGATTCCGCATTCAGGATCTGGAACTTGCTCTGGAAAGCTTGATTCAGAGCGTTCGTAATCACTTCCCGGCCGGTGCTGGCGTCCGCCTCTTCTTTTGCGCCTTGGAACTCGATCATCACGTCATTGGAACCGCTCGCACCGAATTCCTGGATCTGACTGTCAGGAAGCAGCTTTCGAATCTGGTCGAGAGGCGGCTTTTGTTGAACCCTCACGTAGACTATGGTCCCACCGTTGAAATCGACGCCATAGCGGAACCCGCCCTTGGCCACCAGGGAAACGAGGCCTAGCAGCATGATCAATCCCGAAATCGCCAGGAAGAGTCGCCTCTTGCCTAGCCAGTCAATCCGAACATCTCTAAAAATTTCAATCATTCCAACGTACCTTTAGACACCGGTGTGTCTCCCATTGTTCCAAATTTAAATACTTATGGCCTCGGCACGCTCTTTGCGAGCCAGCACGATTTCGAACAGGGTTCTGGACACAAAGACAGCAGTAAACATATTCGAAATCAGGCCGATCACCAAGGTCACCGCGAAACCTTTCACGGGACCCGTCCCAAATAGAAAGAGGAACGTGGCTGAAATCAGAGCTGCCAGATGTGTATCGACAAGGGTGACGAACACACGGCTGAAGCTTGTAGCGATTGCAGAAACGGCGGTTTTGCCGGCCCGAAGCTCTTCCCGGATACGTTCAAAGATCAGCACATTCGAGTCGATGCCGACACCGATGGTCAAAATCACGCCCGCAATTCCGGGTAGCGTTAAGGTCGCACCGAAGTACGCCATGGCGCCCAAAAGAATCAGGAGATTCAGCCCGAACGGAGTCAGCACCCAACGATGGTCCGACAACCTGCTCCTGAAGGTACTTGATCGATGCGGGCAGCGCACCCGACCGCAGGACCAAAGCGAGGTCCTGCGCCGCTTGTGGAGCGAATCCGGCCGTCCCGCCGGTGATGATGCCGGAGTCCGTAATTCGACCGTTGATCCGAGGAGAGGACTGGATTCGGCCGTCCAGAACGATTGCCAGCATCTTGCCGATGTTTTCTTCGGTCACCCGGCCAAAACGCTGAGCACCGTCCGCCGACAGATTGAAGCTGACGGCGGGCCTTCCATTCTCGTCTCGCGACGGATAGGCGCCTTTGAGATCGCGGCCGGAGATTGACGCGACCCGCTGCACCACGTAGGACGAACCTTCGGACGAGCTTGGAAGATCGCGTTCGACCGATGGCAATACTTCCAGATTAGCAGGGATCACGCCACCGTAGTTCTGTGCGGCCGCGGCCGGGCTTGGAAACGGTCCGCTGTCCACCAACTTCAATTCGAGCAGGGCCGTGGATTGCATAATCCCTTTTACGCGCGCCGGATCGTCCATACCTGGAAGCTGAACCAGAACTTCATTCTCGCCTGGACCGCCATGTTTCTGGATGACGACTTCGCCGACACCAAGCTGGTCGATTCGGTTCCGAATGGTATTGATGGCCTGATCGACCGATTGTTCGCGAAACGCCTGCCCTTGCGCCGGTTTCAGCCGCAACGTGTAAGTGTTCGGCACGTCGCCAAGTGTCGAAACGAGGTCCCATTCCGTAAGGCGTTCGTTCAGAATCCGCCGGAAATCGGCGTCCTTGGCGGGGTCCACACCAACGACCTTGAACTCATTGTTTTGGGTGCGAGTCAGCTGGCGGAAAATGATATTTTCACGCACAAGCACCTGGCGAATAGTTTCGATAGCCTGGTCCGTCTCTGCCCGGATCGCATCGTCGGTTACCACTTGCAGCACCAGGTGAGTCCCACCCTTAAGATCCAGCCCGAGGCGGATGTTCTCTTTGACATGGGCAATAGAGGGAACAACCCCAGGAAAGGCCGCAACTCGCCACACCGACAACAGGGTCACGCCTAAGACAATCAACAACCGGTTACGAATTCTCTTATTCATTTTTTACTCCAGCATCAGTGGATATGCGCGCAACCCCTCTGTGGGCGCGGATTTTAAACGCAATCCCCTGATCTAGTTTACTTCGGGACTCTGCAACGCCGTAACGGAGTTACGAGAAAGCTCGATTTTCACGTTCTCCGCTACCCGAAGCTGAATGCGGTCATCTTTGAATCCTACTATCGTACCGTAAATTCCGCCCGAAGTGATGACCTTATCGCCGGCTTTGAGGTTATCGATCATCTCCTGAAGCTTCTTCTGGCGTCGACGGGCTGGCAAAAAAACGATCAGGTAAAAGATGGCGAGAATGAATAGCAGAGGCAAGAAACCAAGAATACCGCTGGGTTGTTGGGCTTGCTGCTGAAGAAACACTAATGAGCCCCCATTCTCCTTGTCTCGGCAAGGAATTCGTCAAAGCGGTGAAACTCGATAAACTGCCTGATTCTACGCATGGTGTCAAGGTAGAAGTACAGGTTATGGATTGTGTTCAGAATCGACGAAAGGATCTCATTTGCAACGAAAAGATGCCTCAGGTAAGCACGTGTGTACGTCCTGCACACCGCGCATTTGCACGAGGCATCTATCGGGTCCGGATCATCTTTATACTTCGCATGCTTTATCACAATGTGACCGTCTTTCGTGAACAGCCAACCATTGCGCGCGTGTCGCGTCGGCATGACGCAATCGAACATATCAATACCAAGCGCCACGCACTCGACCAGGTCTGCCGGCGTCCCAACGCCCATTAGATAACGGGGTCTGTCCTTCAGTAATGAGGGTTCGACCCGTTCGATAACCTCATACATGAGAGGTTTCGGCTCGCCGACCGCAAGCCCGCCGATGGCATAACCTGGAAAGTCCATGTTGATGAGCTGATCAGTACTGGTCTTCCGAAGATCGTGGTAGATACCTCCCTGAATGATTCCAAACAGGTCTTGCTGTAGGGGCGGTCTATCACCGCTAGGACGCTCATGAAGCGCCCTTTCAATGTTGAAGCGTTGCTTGCAGCGTTGAGCCCAGGCGAGCGATCGCTTCATCGATTTTTCCGACTCGAAATGGCTTTCCGGATATGCAAGACAATCGTCCAGGATCATCATGACGTCCGAGCCAAGGGCGGCCTGAATGTCGATGGCGGATTCGGGACTCAGGAAGTGTGTGCTGCCATCGAGGTGTGATTGGAAACGGATGCCGTCTTCGCTGATATCGCGAAGAGAACTGAGGCTAAATACCTGATAACCTCCGCTATCGGTCAGGATCGGCCGTTCCCAACCCATAAAGCGATGTAGACCTCCCAACCGTGCAATCGTTTCGTGGCCAGGCCGAAGAAACAAGTGATACGAGTTGCACAGGAGGATTTCAACCTGAAGATCGCGAAGCTGTTCCGGCATCATGGACTTCACGGTGGCCTGGGTGC
>QHXC01000176.1 GCA_003222815.1 Acidobacteriota bacterium
GATCGTTGATGAGCACCACGATGATTTTCCCTTTGACGTCCGTTCCCTTGAAGTCATTCCACTGATATTCGGGTGCAACGACACCATAACCGGCGAAAACCAGATCGGCATCGGCCGAAACCGAGGCCTGCTGTCGTTTGGACCATGCCACGAATTCGTCGGCATATTTCAATATTCGGCCACCACCGTGGCCCGTCAACTTTATTGGTGAAACCGTGGACGTGACGCCGACTAGCGGCACAGCTTGAAATGACGTCTTTAGACCAATTGATTTGAAGAAATCCGCGATATACGTCGTCGCCAACTGTTCACCTTTGCCGCCGGGCGCACGGCCTTCCATCTCGTCAGACGCAAGCTTCTGGATATGCGCCTTGATCGCATCGCCATCGATCATATGCTTTGAGGAAGTCTCCTCGGCTGGGGGTTGGCCACACGAAACAAGTAGCAAGAGGCACAGTACAATTAAACACGACATGCGCATGGGCGAGAGCGTAGCGCGGGCCCAGAGCGAAGTCAATTTGGGACTTCGGACTTCCGCATTAGCTGCTCGATGCGTTTAGAAAATAACAGACGAGCACTTTCCAGCAGCTCGGTCTCCTGGCGTTCTTTGATCTTGAGCTTGTTTTTCCGGATCCAGTAGCGGAGATTCGTAATATCCGGGCTGTTTCGGAACTCTGCTCCGAAGCTGCAACACCAGCGGACAAAATCCTTAGCTAACCTGTCCGTGCCCTTTTCGTCTTTCAGTTCTCGCGGCGACTCGGGGCTGCGGGCAACGGGCGGTGGTGTATCGAACACCAACGGGGTCTGCTGGGGCAAATCGCGGGTAGACATAGATGAATAGCTTGGTCAGAATGAGGGACAATTTGGGTCCATGACCGTCAATGATCTGAATAGAAAATCCATACTCATTCTCGGATTCGGGATCGAGGGCCAAGCCACGTACGATTTTCTTCGCGACAAGTGGCCATCGAAGCGCCTTTCCATTGCGGATCAACGGACGCCCGAAGAATTCTCAGACGAACTAATTCGGAAGCTCGCGAGAGATCCCGCCGTCACTCTGAATCTTGGGCCAGGTTATTTGGATTCTCTGGATCCAGAAAATTGCGGCGTCATCGTAAAGACCCCGGGAATCCCAGCCTCAATGGAACAGATTGTAAAAGCCCGGAAAGCGGGTTGTGCATTGACTTCTCATTCCCAGATTTTTCTGAGCAACTATCCGCACGACAAAATTATTGGCGTGACTGGCACTAAAGGTAAGAGCACAACGACTTCGCTTATCTACCAGATGCTAACGCGTGCCGGTCTTATGGCAGAGTTGGCGGGGAATATAGGCCTGCCTCCATTAGCTAGAATGACGCATGTTTCCAAGGAGACCTATTTTGTTCATGAATTTTCAAGCCATCAACTCGCCGAGATCGAGTCGAGCCCGCATATCGCCGTCTTACTGAACATTGTCCCCGAACATCTGGACTACTATTCGAGTTTTGCCGAATACATATCCGCGAAAGCGAACATCACCCGGTTTCAGCAACCTGGCGATTTTCTCATTTTCAACGCCGATTATCCTATCCCGAGCGAGATTGCCCAGCGGACCAGAGCTGCATTGATTCCTTTCAGTACAAAAACGCAAGTGACTTCCGGTTGTTATCTTCAAGGTGAAACGATCGTGTGGTCCGCTTCTGGCCACGACGAGCATGTGCTCGCTATTGGCGATATACCGCTAGCAGGGAGATTTAACGTCCAAAATGTGATGGCTGCGGTCGCTGCAGCGGCCTTGTGCGATGTGCCATCCGGAACGATACGAGACGCCGTCAAAGAATTTCGTACGCTGCCACATCGACTGGAACGTGTAGGAAGTTACAAGGGCGTGACATTCTACGACGATTCCATTGCGACAGTTCCCGATGCAACACTGGCAGCTTTGGAAGCGCTTGGCCCCGATGTTCAAACACTCATTTTGGGAGGCCATGAGCGAAACCAGGATTTCACGGAACTTGGTGCGCGGCTTCCCCCGAACATTCGGACTGTTATTCTTTTTCCTTCCACAGGCCAGCGTATCTGGAAATCCATAGAGATCCATTCGAGAAATAAGCCGCTTCCCGAAGCTTTCTTTGTGGATACTATGGAAGCAGCAGTGAAAATTGCGTATGCACGGACCGAGCAGGCCAGGATCTGTCTTCTATCCCCAGCCTCTCCGAGTTTTGGAATCTTCAGGAACTATAGAGAACGGGGTGAATCGTACAGAAGCTTCATAGAAACTCTCCAGTTTTCCGTAAAATCCGAAAAATAGATCGGCGGATTATCACCGCCATGCGGTATAATCAAAAACGGTGATAATCAAATCACTAAATATTCAATGTTCGGAAGCTCCTAAGTCTGACCGGTCGTCGATTGTTCTTTGATCCCGCCGAAAAGCCCGAGAAGTTCCCTTACAGATAGGTAAATAAATGTCGAAAAAGTTATTTGTTGGAAATCTGTCGTTTCAAACGACGGAAAACGATCTCACTGACGCATTCTCACAGTATGGAGCCGTGGAAGCGGTCACCATCATCACGGATCGTGATACGGGCCGGTCGAAAGGCTTCGGCTTTGTGACGATGACCGAAGAGGACGCCGATAAGGCGGCCGCTGGGCTCAATGGCAAGGAATTCTCCGGACGGGCTCTGACCGTCAATGAAGCCAAGCCAATGGTTAAGCGCGACTTTGGCGGCGGCGACCGCGGTAGTAACCGCGGCGGTCGTGGTCGTTATTAAGTAGCATATCGGCAGGCACGTGATTCGTTGCGTGCCTGCTCTCGTCCCCATACCCACTTGTGCCTTCCTGAAGTCATCATGCTCCATTAAAAGTCTTTGGCTGATCAGGTTCTGTTCGATAAGCTGAAGGTGCTGCACCGCCCGGCGCACGAAGGTCTCCGCGCAGTAAGGGTGGAAAGCGTAAAACAGCAGGAACAATTTAACGACTAAAGGAGGAAGCCATGCGTTCACCATTCTCTCTTGGTATAGGCGTCGCAATTCTCGCGCTTTCGGTTTCGGCAAGTCCGGCCTTGGCCCATCACGGATGGAGTGGAAACTTGGATGAGGAATTTCAAATCTCGGGGACGGTCGAAAGCGGTGTAAGCCTGGCAGGACCACACGCCACGATGAAAATACGCGCCGAGGGCCAGATCTGGGATCTGACGTTGGCGCCTCCTCCCCGCACCCAGGCAGCAGGACTGAAGGAAGGCGTTATTCCGGTCGGAGCTACGGTTACCATACATGGCCATCGCAACCGAGATCCCAAACGCTTTGAGATCAAGACCGAGCGCGTGACTTGGAATGGCCGCACGTTCAACGTTTATCCCGATCGCAAGTAGCGCCTGGCCGGGGAACCGCGTGATGTACGAATTCATGGCGTGGCTGCAAGCCTCCGCGCTAGGTCACGCCATGCGCGAATCGGGCGTGTGGACCTACGGCGTCGTCAATCTGACGCATATTCTAGGCGTGGCTTCACTCTTCGGCGCGGTTCTTGTGCTCGATCTGCGTTTGTTGGGCGTTTGGCGAAACATTGCGCTCGCAACGATCGCGGAACCCACCGTGCCCGTCGCGGCCACGGGATTCCTTATTGCGTTGACCAGCGGTGTCTGCTTACTTGCAACCAAGGCAACGGAATATGTCGGTAACCCATTCCTCTACATCAAATTTCCGGCGATCGGGCTGGGCCTCCTGAACGTGCTTGCCCTGAATTTTTTGTCCGGCTGGAAGGCACGGAAAACGCGGGAGCTTTCGTCGCACGAACGATTGCAATTGTCGGTTGCCGGTGGAATATCCCTCGTGTGTTGGCTAACCGCGATCACAGCCGGTCGTATGATTGGATACTGGTGAGTCCAGCCGACTTCAAGATCTTCTCGAATTCCGCAGGGATCCGGTGTCTTCCATAGGAGCCTAATATAGCTGCAGCCGAACTACTGTCAGTCGCGCCCGGTATGTGTCGCGCGGCGTATTCCAACACCGGCGGAAGTGGTCCTCCTGCTTCTTTCGTTTTTGCAATAGCCAGCGCCAAGGCTGCGATGATCTCTTTCCTTGTTGCGACACACTCGAACGGCTTCACTTCGAATCCGGCTAGTTGCCGTAGTATCGGTATTGTTTGATCGTCATAGAAGAGGTTTGAGCCGAAAATTTCGGTTAGAGCAGCATCAGAGATAAACGGATACATTGTTAAGAAAACCGAAACACACTTAGGGCACCGTCCACACCAGGATTCCGAACGATTCCGGTTACAGCTTCTGAACACCCCCAAAAATTCGTGGAAATTCGAGAACAGCCTTCCAATTTGCAATTCGTAAAGCGGTCGTAAGAAGCTGAAATATCTTCCGGCGCTTACCAGATATTTTCTCAGATATTCATCAAAGTCCGTTTCAAACCGGAAGCTTTTCGAATACTGATGATTGATTTCCTTCTCGTGGTAAACGACATTACCCTCGTCTGAACTGCGTTCGTTCGCCACAATGATGTTGGAATATCCATACAACAACAGGCATGTTGCCCCAAGGAAAGCAAGATAGGCTGAAAATGGAGTGTGGCCATTCAGGAAGCCACGCTGGTTGAGTTCCAAAAGCTCCGGACGAATTGATCGTTTGATGATGACTGGCTCGGCGGGAGTCACGCGGCTTGCAATGTCCAGCGCTGCAGTCGAGGGGTTGAGCATCATGCATGTGAACGGTTGTCCCGAGTCCCGGAATAGGGCGGCAGCCAGAGCGGAGTCTCGACCTCCTCCTATTGTCAGCAAACTACGTGCGGGCAGTTGGTTCGGATATGCCGCATAACCGTTGATGGTTGATCCATTCGGTTTCGGTATTATTTTGACGAAGTCCGTGGATGTGAAATCGATATCGTTGCGATAAAAGAACTCACCCATGCCGTTGATCAAAAGATCTTCCCACCAGCGAACCTGCTCCGCAGTCATACCACCAGCACGAATTTCGATGACGGAGGACGATGTCGCTTTCCAGTAACTAAAGAGCTCGATGAGTCCGAGATGGAAGACGGCATTGTGAAGAAATTCGTCTCCGGCGGAATCCCACGCTTCTGGAATAGACCCAAAAGAGATTTCCGGAACGAACGATATGTCCGGAGGCGCAGAAAATCGAAATCGTGCAACCAAGCCTGACGACTTTCTTTCAACCTCAAAACTGTCATAGCGGAAAACAGGATATTTGCGGCGTAGTTCTTCGAAACGCGCCGGTGCTTCATTGCTGGATGACATTTAATTTAGTGATTCTGAAGCGGCCGCCGGAAACGCTCTTCGGATGCGATTCGATCCACGTGGATCTTTGTGATTTCGCCTGTGGCGGGGTCGCGCTCGAAAAACCTCGGAACGCGCGGATCGGATTCCATGATTCGGAGCAGAACGTCCATTTCTCCGGGGACCTTAAACTGAAACCGGTCTGTTAATTCTTGAAGGGTGGGTATCTTGCCGGTAGTCATGTAAATCTGGGCGGCGGTTGCCGGGATCTTGAAGAAGGCGTCATAGAGGCGCTGAAGGGCTTCACGTTCTTCGTTACTCGTAAAAACGTTGTTGTAAAGGTCGGTTACGAGCACGGATTGACCTGGTCTGACGTTCTTTTTGAGATAACCGATAATGCGGGTCTCCGGATCACCGGTAGCAACATCTTTTGCGCCAGGACGCACGACAAATAGTAGTGCAACACCAAGCACGACTGCGAACAGAGCAACCGCAATCCATCTGGACATGCCTACCAGACTAACAGAATGTTTTCGTGGAAGCTATTGGCGGGCTTCGGCAGCAATGGCCTGTGCGGCGACGATGGCGGCCAGAAGCGCGATGGACATGCCGACAAAAACGAAGCGCGCTTTACCGGCGTCCATGAGCAGCCCGAAAATGAGCGGCGCCGTCGCCAGTCCGGCATCGAGTCCGGAATACACCAGTCCGTAAATGCGTCCGAATGCGCCAGTGCCCAGGCGCGCCGCGGCGGATTTGCGCACCAGCATGTCTCGCGATGGGCCGGCGATACCAACGCCAAAACCCATCACGGCCATAATGCCGATCACGGTCCAACCAGGAACCAGCGACAACGAAAGCACGAATGCGAGCGCCGCCGAACACAGAAAGGAGAAACCGACGAGTTTCTCCTGTCCTGTCGCAGCGCCGGCCAGAAAGCCGCCGGTAGCAAGTCCCGCCGCGCTGCCTATGAGATAAGCCGTCAGCGCGGAGGTCCCGGCAGCAAGGGAGAGTCCGTATAAATGGCGCAGGAGAGATGGTCCAAAATTCTGCAGCGCACCAAATCCTAATGTAGAGAAAAAGAAAAAGCTGAAGGCAAACCAAGTGAGCCGCAGCTTGAGCACGCTGCGCAGACCAACGCCGCTTCCTCTCTGCCGGTGCCCCCCATGGCTGGCGGGTTCACCGATACGCGCATCGGACAACTCCGCGCGCTTCCACCACAGCGTTGCCAGAGAGGTGCCGCCGGCCAATGCGGCTAGCAGGCCGGCGACGCGCCAGCCGAACGCCGTCGCCGATGCTGTCATCAACAAGGGCGCCAGCACCCACCCCAGATTGCCTGAGAGACCATGCAACGAGAAGGCATGCCCCAAACGCGCTTGCGAGACGCGGTGATTCAGCAGAGCGTAATCCGCCGGGTGAAACACACAGTTTCCCAGTCCTGCAATGAATGCGGCGAGATAGAGTCCCCCTAGACCCGGCGCCCCTGCGACGAGAATCCCAGAACACGCCAGGAGAGACACGCCCAGACACAGCACGCGATGCGCACCCCATCGATCCACCAGAAAACCAGCGAGTGCCTGGCCGATGCCCGAGACGACGTAGAACACGGTCATCAAGGTACCAATCTGCGTGAACGACAGCGAATATTCACTCATCAGCCACGGAAACAGCGGCGGTAGCATCAGGTGAAAGAAATGCGAGGTGCCGTGGGCGAACCCAACCAGTGAAATCACGGTCGCGTCCTGCCTGAAGATGCCCGGCATGGTGGCGGTAGACATGGACATATTCTAGAGAACCGAGACCTGGGACGCACTCGGAATTATTCTCTTGTCCGTTTCTTTCGGGATGGGGACGGGATTGAAGAATCTTACCGGCCAGAGCGGTGGTAAAGCGGCCGACCGTGCACACCCAGCGGACGAGACGTTCCGGCGTCCACCGCAGGTCACGTTGATGCGACTTCGGTCGATGCGTATCGATAGTCGTGTGGCCGCCGACCTTATAAACTGCGCGGGCATGACTGGCGACACGCTGGCCGCGGTGGAAGATCTCGACAGTCATCACGGTATAGCGCACGTCGAACTTTCGATTTCGATGTGGTAATCGACGTTCACGGTCCCCCTCCTTCCTCGGGGCGATCAAAGCGGCCAGGGCAGAAAGTGGCGGTGTTGCAATCATCCCAAATGTTTCAGTCCCCCGATGCTCCTGGATATCTCACGGAGACTGCATATTTGGTCAAGTGGCCGGATTATGCGGCATAAATCTCAATGCCTTCACTTAAAGCGTCCGGAATGATCGTCCCGATGCCGTCTTTCAATTCTCCAATATCCTCAGGCGTGACCACGATAACGTCGATTGGCAAGGGAATCCCAATATGGTGCATGAGATTTCGCAACAGCAGGGGAAAAACTGAAAAGCAAGTGCGAGAAGAAGAGCCCGCGGTGAAGAAGCGCAAGTCAGCCGCTGAATCGTCAAGTTCACATGTTTCGTTGTCACAATCCTTGTGCAGTCGTCAAATTCGCCGTGAAATCGTCAAGTTCAGGCGTTCGATCGTCAAATTCAGTCATGAAGTGGTCAAGATCAGCGTGGAAGTCGTGAGATTCAGGCGAAAGCCGTCAAGTTCACTCGAAAATCGCCAAAACCACGTTTTGGGGCAACAGGCGCTGCCCCATGCTAGACCAATCCGCGGGTTGAGGGTTGACCCCAAAGCCTGGGGCGTCACCACCATCGGTGACGTCGTCGGGGCGGAGGCGCATCGGTGCGGCGGCGCGCAAAACCCGAATTTCTCAATTTTTCTGTGAATTTGACGACCGAGCGAATGAACCTGACGATTTCACGCTGAATTTGACGACGGAGCGGATGAATTTGATGATTTTACGCTGAGTTTGACAACTGACGTGCAAACTTGGCGCCGGAACGGTTGAATTTGACGACTGCACAGATGATTTTCGCTTCTGCACAGCGGATTTTGGCTTTTTTCACCGCGATGGTTTCTTCACGGCTCTGCTTTCTCTTTTCTTTCCGGGTGCGCCGTCGCTTGACCGGGGTGGCCGCCGATTTCTCGACGCCACCCTCGGCCTGACGCTACGTCTGTGCGGCCGCAGCGCCGTTGTTGGTTATGGGTGGAATGGGCGGACCCTCCGGCGCGGCATCGGGCTCGATGCGTCTGGGACTTGCGTACCGTTCGACGTGACGCGCACTCTGCCATACCGTAAGAGCCGGCCGGTCGTCTCGTAACAAGTTCTCCATCAGTGGATCCAGACGCTCCAAGGCGGAGAGCGCATCATTTCGCGTCTCGTCAATCGCTGAAGTCGCCGCCTTGCGCATGTTTTCCCGGAAGACCTGGTCCGTGATTGTCTTCTCGAGTTTCTGCACGGCGACGTTCAATTGCTCGATGAAGTCCGCCGCCAGGTGACTGTCGATGAACATCTGCTTCAGCGGTTCGGCCCGGCTGGCGAACATGTGCCCCATTTCCACCAGTGAGCGATCGCTCTTGTCCCGCGACAGCCAGAATTGGCCGAGCTTCAGTCCTCTGGCCGTCCGGCTGATGGCATCGAGTTGGCTCCGCAACGTTGCGCGAGCCAGCGCCCGGGCCGCCGTCGATACCTTCGCATCCCCCTTACTCGAGGCCTGCGAAGTCTTATGCACCGAGAACTTCTGGATAGCCGACTCGATCTCATCGAGCAACTGGCCTGCCGGCGAACCCTTTGCAAAAAGGTGCGGGTACGATTGTGCAAAAACCCGAATACGTACCAGCATTTCGTAAACACGTTTGTTGAGGCTGGTCATAACGTATCTCCTTTCGAACGTTTCGTTGTTTTGGTGTCTGTTAGTGTTTTCCGAGTTTGAATTACAGGCACGCGCGATTCCACGATAGGTTTTAAGTGTTTCTGGGGACTTAGCGCACGCGAAGGGTGTTTCCATAAACAAAATTGTTTATGGCATTAGCAGTCTTGACGACGGCACTTGGTTATTGACAATGTAGAAATGTATTCTACAATGTAGACAAAATGAAAAAGAAAGATCCCCTCGGACAGTTTGAACAACTTGTGCTCACGGCAGTATTGCTGCTTCGGGACAACGCCTACGGCATGGCTGTTGCCGACAAAGTCGCCGAGCTTGCTGAAAGGCGGGTGACGCTCGGAGCCGTATACATGACGCTGGAGAGAGTGGAAGACAAGGGTTTCATCTCTTCATGGCTCGCCAACCCGACGTCTGAACGCGGCGGGAGAGAAAGGCGCTATTTCCGTTTGCTCGCTCTTGGCGAGCGCGTGTTGGCGGAATCCAGGGCAACGGCAAAGCGAATGGAGGGCGCCCTGGAAGAATCGGAGAAACTCGCAAAATGGAGACCGGGCCGCGCAAAACTGGAGGTCAGCCGCCTCTCCTGATCGAGGCCATCGTGGAACGCCTGATTCCAGGACCGCGCCGCGTCCACTGCGTGGGAGACTTGCGGGAAC
>QHXC01000595.1 GCA_003222815.1 Acidobacteriota bacterium
TAATATTTTGATTTGAAAGGATTTGCTTGCCACGAAAACAAACCTGATTGGGGACGAAGCAAACTCGATTGGCGCCAAAGCAGACTTGTTGTGTGACCAAGCAAACCGTCTTCGGGATCCAACTCACTACGTCCCTCGCCCAATACAATGTCTTACTTGTGAAGCAAACTCTCCGGGCCGCGAAATGAAGTTGCTCCGTCACGACATCACTTGTGTCGGTCACGAAACAAACCATGAACGGCGCGACGCTTGTTGTCTTTGCAACAAAGAATGGCACGGACAGAGAGCTGACTGGCATCAATCACCAGCGGCCGAACCTGGTACTTCCGGATCAGTCGTATCCAGTCCAACCGTGGTGGGCGTACAGAAGACCGGTTCCGAGGAAAAGAATCGTCAATACGCTTGACAGTTGTTTCATCGAGACCTCCATCGGCAATTGTAAACGAGCTTTATATCCGAAATCCTCTCTAGTCCTCGGCCTCGTGCTCGAGCCGGCGGGCACGAACTGCTGATGCGAGTTCGTCCAGTAACGGGACGCTGTCTTCCCAGCCGATGCATGCATCGGTGATGCTCTGGCCGTAGACCAGCTCCTTACCCGGCAGCAGGTCCTGCCGGCCGGCCTTCAGATGGCTTTCGATCATCACGCCCATGATGCGGAGATCTCCGCGCGCGATTTGGGTTGCGACGTCACGCCCCACATCGAGCTGGCGGAGGTAGTGCTTTTGGCTATTCGAGTGGCTCAAGTCGATCATCACACGCTGGGCGAGTCCGGCCACAGCGAGTTCCTTGCATGCGGCATCCACGCTTGCCGCGTCATAGTTTGGTTGTTTTCCACCGCGCAGGATCACGTGGCAATCCTCGTTACCGAGCGTGGATACGATTGCCGAATGGCCTGCCTTTGTCACCGATAGAAAGTGATGGGGATGGTGCGATGTGCGGATCGCATCAACCGCGATTCTCAAATTACCGTCCGTGCCGTTCTTGAACCCCACCGGGCAGGAGAGCCCGGACGCCAGTTCGCGGTGCACCTGACTCTCCGTTGTTCGAGCGCCAATCGCGCCCCAACTCACCAGGTCGGCAATGTACTGGGGTGAGATCATGTCGAGATATTCGACTCCGGCCGGCAGGCCGATATCATTCAGCTCGAGAAGCAGCTTGCGCGCGATGCGCAATCCGTCATTGATGCTGAAGCTGCCGTCAAGGTATGGGTCGTTGATGAGGCCTTTCCAGCCGACTGTCGTACGCGGCTTTTCGAAGTAAACCCGCATCACGATGAGCAGGTCCGGTTCCCGGCGGTCCCTTTCGATTTTCAGTTTGCGGGCATATTCGAGAGCAGCCTTCGGATCATGGATCGAGCACGGTCCGATGATAACCAGCAGACGGTCATCAGCTCCGTGCAAAATGCGATGCACCGCCTGACGCGCTTCATAGGTCGTGCTCGCAGCCACGCTGGTAATCGGAAACTCGCGCAGCACATGAGCTGGAGGCAGTAGCTCCTTTATTTCCTTAATGCGCAGGTCATCCGTTCGATGATGTGTCTCAGCCATTCTTGCTTCCATAGCCGACCGATATTATAGCTGACAAGGCGTCAGGGGCTAGGGCTGGGAGGGAACGCGTCCTGATCCCTGACGCCTAGTGCACTGTAACGGTAGATCCGGTAGTACCGAATTTGAAGACGCAGGCATAAAGCCTGCGGCTACGAGTCCGCTGCAGTGGGCTCGTAGCCGCGGGCTTTATGCCCGCGCCGTACGCTACCGAATCTACCGTTACAGTGCACTAGTTAAGTTAGTGCCACCCGAAGGCGTATTCAGAATTTGCGGCTCCCCCATATCGAGAACGTGATACTATTCGCGGCCAGAATATCTAGCATAACTAAAACTTAAGGAGTGACACCTATGGAACGAAAAAAAGCGAGTGAGTTCCCACAGGAACTTCTCAACCTATTTGACAAGTACGTTCATGGCGATATCGGCCGGCGCGAGTTCCTGGATGGATCGAAAAAGTTTGCCGTCGGTGGGCTAACTGCTGCGGCGATATTCGAGAGCCTGCGGCCGAACTATGCCTGGGCGGAACAAGTCCCGAAAGATGACAAACGGATCAAAGCCGAATACGCGAATTACCAATCACCACAGGGCAATGGAACCATGAAAGGCTACCTGGCTCGGCCGTCGAACGCTCGCGGGAAGTTACCCGGAATCGTCGTGGTGCACGAGAACCGGGGTCTGAATCCTTATATCGAGGATGTCGCGCGGCGTCTGGCCGTCGCGAATTTCCTGGCCTTCGCGCCGGATGCTCTCACGCCTCTTGGCGGATATCCCGGCGATGATGAGAAGGGCGGGGAGCTTTTCGCCAAGCTTGATGGCATGAAGCGAGTCGAAGACTTCGTCGCTGCCGCCAGATTTGTGAAGTCCCATGCGGAGTGCACTGGCAAAATTGGTTCAGTCGGCTTCTGCTTCGGCGGCGGTATCGTGAATACGCTGGCCGTGCGGCTTGGTGCGGATCTTGCTGCCGGAGCCCCTTTCTACGGTGCCCAGCCCATGGCTGCGGATGTGGCGAAGATCAAAGCGCCTCTCTTGATTCACTATGCCGGCCTGGATGATCGCATCAACGCCGGCTGGCCAGCCTACGAGACTGCGGCAACGGACGGTCGCGTTCTTCAACAAGAATCTGCGGACGACTTGATCGGGTTAGTGAAACGTCGCGCCAGGCGTCATACTCATTGGGCTGCTGATGATACCTGCTGCCGTACGAGGAGATGATCGTGACCGGCGCGTGGTGGAATGTAGTTGACGCGCTCGCGTCGCACTGCGTCGGACGGCTTCTGTACCGATATCCGAAAGCGAGCGACAGATGAAAGGACCCATCGACGCGCGAGAAGAGGAGAAAACCGTACGGCAAAAATCTTCAGAGAGGGCGAAACGGCGATATCCCGGCGGAAAGGCATTGGGACGCATCGAATACTTTGAAACCCAACGCGGTTTGCCCAAGACTGTTTTCGCCGGAGGACGCGTCTTTTCCGCTTCGGCCGCTCGGCGAGTCTCGAAAAAGGCGCGGTCGAGCCGGCGTACTGCACAAGTCAGCCACTACGCCAAGGCCAACAAGGCCAGGATCAGCCTAATTCCCGAATTCGCGGCCAGCGTGCATCTGCCCGTCTGGCGCCCGCTTGGGCCGAGTTTCATCCCCAAAGGGCAGACGTATGGAAAAGGCGGCAACAACAAACCTCCCGTTTCGGGGCGTTGCTCCGGCATCATGATTTCTCCGACGAATCCGCAGCACCTCGTGCTGTGTTCCGCCGGAGGAGGCCTTTGGGGGACTTTGGATCAGGGAACTACCTGGCAGCCGCTGACCGACCAACAGCCCACGCTCTCCATGGGCGCCATCGCGTTCGCACCCAGTTCACCGAATATCGCGTATGCGGGAACCGGTGAAGGAGATTCGTCAAGCCAACTCGGCGCCGGCCTGCTCCGATCCGCGGATGGCGGCCAGACCTGGCAGCACGTTCCCTCCAATGATCTTTCAGGAACGGGGATTTACGACATCGCAGTGGATCCCGCGGATCCGCTTCATGTGTGGGTCGGGACCATGGAGAAACTGTTGGAAAGCCGCAACGGAGGAGTGAAGTGGCGCAGTGTCCAGCCGGCGACGACCTGGGATATCTCTATCAACCCGGCCAACTCTCAGGAGATCTTCGCCGCTACGGCGGGCGGGCTCATTCGCTCCACGAACGGTGGGTCGACCTGGGCCAAGGTATCGCTTTCCGGTGTGACCTCCTCAACCGAGTTTGAGCGCATG
>QHXC01000177.1 GCA_003222815.1 Acidobacteriota bacterium
ATTTTGGGAGGATGCTTTGCGAATACCAGCCCAAGCTTAGACCTGTCGGTGGTCGGTTTTCCGGTCGCGGTGTAATGCATGCTGAATACGATATCTGATCCCTTCGGCACGAACTTCGCCGAGTCGAACAGGCTGAAGTCCTGCCCACCCAGTCCGGGATTGAACTTGCCCAGAAGGTCCGTGCCTTCTCCCTGTCTACCAATCTCCACGTCGCCCTGTTCGTATGCCACGCCCGGCACGGCGTGCTTCATCCACTCCGATCCTGGGGGCCGGACAATCGCCCTCATATGGTGTACGGCCTGCGCGTTGCCTGGACGCAGATCGGCAGCAACTACCCACAAATCCTCCGTGAAATTCGCTTTGACGAGAATGCTCTTGTAGTTGATCGTTCCCGTCGGAGGAAGCTGGATGTCCTGCGGCATTTCAATAACCATGTCCGGCTTGAAGCTCCATCCTTCCACGAAGTTGACCGGCGCCGGGGCGTCCTTCGCATCCCCTTCCAAAGCACCCCCGTCCGCCCAGGCAACCAGCGTCTTGATAGTGGCGTCGCTCAGTGTCCGGTCATTTGCGAAATGGCCATAGTTTGGATCGGCAAACCACGGCGGCATCTGCCGGCTCACTACAGCCTCCTTGATCGCCTTTGCCCACGGCCGCGTGTCTTTGTATGTGAGGAATGACATCGGGGCGATTTCGCCGGGGCGATGGCAGGATTGACAGTTCTTTTGCAAAATCGGGAGAACGTGCTTATTAAATGTTACCGGCGTGGAATCTTCCCCAGCCGTCGCTCGCATCGAAGCGGTCATCGCCACCATTCCTACTACCCAGCCAGCGAGGATTATGCGTCGCCATAACATAGTCAGACTCCTTGGATGATGTGACTGTGTCTTGTATATCTTAAGTTCGAACCTTTATACCTCGTGTTGCGCTGAAAACGAAAGCTTAATCGCTCAAAAGCAAGTCGCAAAGAGATGGATAAGAGAATGACAATGAGATGGACGGCATTGCGGCTTCAAGTATAAAATCGCGCCCATCGTAGACAACCGTTGCAGAGCGCTGAGAGGTGCGCTTCCATGGCCAAGAAATCCAAGTCGAAACCAGTAGATCGTCGGCATTTCTTAAAGACCGCGGCCGCGAGTGCGGCTCTGGTTGCTTCCAAGCCCGGGGCGGCTCGGGCGCAACAGCCGGCTCCAGAGCCCAGGAACGCCAGCGCACCGATCCTGGCGAGACCGGCGGCGGCGCCGGCTGCAGTTGTCGACGAAGCCGTGACCATTGATCGGCCCGGCTCCGACTTCATGGTGGACGTTATAAAAAGCCTGGGCTTCGAACACATGTTTGGCGTTCCCGCTAATACCTATATGTCCCTGCAGGAGTCGATCGTCAACTATGGCCGCAACAAAGATCCGGAGTTCATCCTGGCCACAAACGAAGATCTTGCCGCAGCGATGGCCCATGGCTACGCCAAGGTCGCAGGCAAGCCGGCGCTGATAGGCTGTCACGGCACTGTCGGGGCGCAACACGCAACGATGGGAGTCTACGATGCCTTTTGTGACCGCGTTCCGATGGTCATGATTCTCGGTAACATCTTCGATGCCGCGAAGCGGGGTACGGGCAAAGTGGCCTGGGTCCACAGCGCGCAAGACGCGGCGGCTCTCGTCCGCGACATGACGAAGTGGGATGACGCGCCGCATTCGCTGCCGCACTTTGCCGAGTCCATGGTGCGGGCGTACAAAATTGCGATGACGCCGCCCATGATGCCTGTCGCGCTCGTGCTGGATGTGGATTTGCAGGAAGAGGAAGTGCCCAAAGGCGCCAATCTGCATATCCCGAAGTTGGGAACGATGGTACCTCCGGCCGCGGATTCCGGTGCTGTGGCCGAACTGGCGAAACTGCTGGTCGCCGCCGAGCACCCGGTGATCGTCGTGGACCGCGTCGCGCGCACACCGGAAGCGATCAAGCACCTCGTGGAGTTGGCCGAAACCTTGCAAGCGGCAGTCATCGACCGCAAAGGGCGCATGAACTTCCCGACACGGCATCCACTCGAGCAGACACGCAGCCGCATGGGGCTGGCCGATGCGGATGTTGTCCTTGGCATCGAAGTGATCGATTTTGCCGGCGTTCGATCGCAAAGGCAGGGATCGAAGCGGATCAGCATTACCGCGAATGATCTTTTCTCGCGAAGCAACTACACGGACTACCTGAAGTTCGCGGAAGTCGATCTCGCCATCCCGGCCGATGGCGAAGCAACGCTGCCCCCGCTCGTCGAAGCGGTCAAACGGTTGATCACCGACGATCGGAGACGGTTCTTCCAGGACCGCGGTGCCAAACTCGCTGCGGCTCACAAAGAAGTATTCGATCGATATCCTCAACAAGCGGTCGTGGGCTGGAACGACAGCCCCATCAGCACTGCCCGCGTCACGGCCGAATTGTGGCCGCTGATTAAGAACGAAGATTGGTCACTTGTCGCAGACCTGTCGTTCTTCCAGGATTGGCCGCTGAAACTGTGGAATTTTGACAGGCATTACCAGTTCATCGGTGGTCCCGGTGGATACGGCATCGGCTATGGCGCGCCGGCTGCGGTTGGAGCCGCCGTCGCGAATAAAAAGTACGGCCGGATCTCGATCAACATCCAGCAAGACGGCGACCTGATGATGGGCCCCGGGAGCCTGTGGACCGCTGCGAATCATCACCTGCCGTTGTTGACGGTCATGCATAACAACCAGGGTTTCCATAACGAATGTATGGAAGCGCAGCGCCTTGCGCTGCGGCGTGGACGCGATGCGACGCGTGCCAATATCGGAAACCGGCTCATCGAACCCGTCATCGATTACGCAAAGATGGCCGAAAGCATGGGCATGCATGGCGAGGGACCGATTAACGACCCGAAGGACCTGGGTCCGGCACTGAAGCGTGCCATGGAGGTCGTCAAGCGCGGGGAGCCGGCGCTCGTTGACACCCGAACTCAGCCGCGGTAGGAGGGACAATGAGCGAAAAGATTCGGAACGGATCAGAGATTGCACGTTGGCTCCTTCTAGCGGCGGTGACTGTGAGCCTGATTGCCAGTTCAGCCGCAACGGCCCAAACACCCGCGTCCTCGACGCCGGCGGCTTCGCAATCGGCTAACGCGGCGCCGGCGGGTAACGCAGAAAATGGCAAGAAGCTTTATGTGCTGTACTTCTGTTGGTCGTGTCACGGTTCGCAAGGCCGTGCCGGCGGTACGGCGCCAGCAATCACGCCGAGCACGCGATCTGCTGACGACCTCATCAAGTACGTCCGAAAGCCTCGAGGGGCGATGCCGCCGTACACGAGCAAGTCCATCTCCGATCGGGAGCTCGCGGACATCGCGGCTTTCTTAAGAGCGGTTCCGAAAGATCCGGATCCGAAAAGTATTCCGCTGTTGAATCAGTAGCTGTCCTTGCAACACGGGCGCACGGATTGGATCTGAGGTTGGAACCCCGCAGATTCAGAACGATTCATCTTGAATTTGGGAACGTCCAAACGTCCTTCAAGGCGGAGCGATCGACTTCCTTTCCTCTCAGAAAGACTTTTAAAATCTTCCGCGTGTTCCTGATGTTGTCGAGCGGATTCGCGTCGAGCACAATGAAGTCGGCGTTCTTGCCCGCCTGGAGTGTCCCGATGTTACCGAGATTCAGGAGCCGGGCCGGCACGCTGGTCGACGCGACAATCACTTGTGCGGGCGTCATTCCGGCGTTGACCATCAACTCCAGCTCGCGGTGTTCGGTGTAGCCGTAGAAGTTGTCCTGGACGCCCGAGTCATCCCCGAGCGCGATCGTCACTCCGGCCGCGTTCAGTTTCTTCAGGCTGCGCTGCTGTTTGGCATAGGAGTCCCGCGAGCGCGCCAGAGCCGCGATGTTACGGTTCAGGAAGGTATCGCTCAGGCGCTTGATCACGTCCCGGGTCACAGACTCCGCGAGAAACGGATCGTCCAGCCACGCGGGTCTCTCTGCATAAGTCGCGCGTTCGGAAATTGAAAGGTTCGGCGTGACAAACACGCGCCGCTCTTTCATTAAGCCGATGAGCGGATCATCCATTTCTTCGTCTCGAACCAGGTGGAGAAAGCCGTCGACGCCCGCTCGCACCAGTTCGTGCGCATCCGTCAGATAGAAAACGTGTGCCATGACGCGGAGGTTGTGCTGGTGAGCCTCATCAATGATGGCTTTGTAAAGCGTGGGACTGAGCTTCTTGACGGCGCCGTTCCGATCGTCTACCCAGATTTTGACGAAGTCCACCTTTTTGGCGGCGAGCTCCCGGACGGCCTTCCTGCCGTCTTCCTCAGTGGTCACGCCATACGGCACACCACGCATCGCCTCGGCGCCGGGACCGGCATTCGGCGCTGCCAAGCCTCGGCCGGCCGTGCGGAGGAGAGCGCCGGGATGTGGCTCGTCCCGCAACTGATACGGCAGGTTGCCTGGATCCGTGCCAGTGCTCATGACAAGTCCGACGCCGTAGTACGCGTAGCGGTTCAGGTGATCCATCACGTTCTCGCGCGTGTAGTTCTCGGCCGCATAAGTCAGTCCTTTCTGAAACCCAACGTGACCGTGAAGATTGACGAATGCGGGCATGACGGTCTTGCCGGTCAGGTCCACGCGCGTCGCACGCGGAGGGACCTGGATTTCTCCCTTCTTGCCGACGCGCGTGATCGTGTCCTGTTCAACCAAGAATGCGCCGTTCTCGATTGGCGGCCTGCTGTCGCCCACGATGATCCGCGCACCTTCGAACAAGAGCGCTGTTCCTGGCGTCCGGGACGGCTGTTGTCCCGCATGCAAGGAAAGAACAGTAAGCAAAAGCAACCCACAGAACGATGTCTTTACTGCCAGCATTCACTCTCCTTGCGCGCGGAAATTCACATGCGTACTCGGGCGTTTTTCGGGGAACGCTATACGGTAATGACTTCTGCTGTCAAGCATCGAAATCCAGCAAATCTGGTGATCCGGCAGGCAGAAAGCATGTAGTTGCGGGCTTTAGAACGCGCGAATTCCATGCAAACGCGGGCTGAAGCCCGCGACTACATGCTTGGCCGAAACGTTGTCGCAATAGTAGTCGCGGGCTTTAGCCCGCGTCGGGCTTTGGCCCGCGTTTGTCCAAGCCGCTGTGTTGCTTTACGTGGCGGCAGGCATTCGCGTTTTCTCCGTGTATTTTGGGGCCGGCTCATGCACTGGGTCATCCAGTGTTGCGCCTCGCTGCTGAGCGATTCTCTGTTGCCCCAATGTCTCGTCGGAGGAAAACAAGAGAGGCGCCACCAGCTTGAATCGCACATAGGTGAAGCGCGCCATGGTCACGGTCAGCGCGACACCCAGTGAGGCAGCGACTGCTGTGGTCACAATCCCGATTAACGCAAATACGTAAAGGAACCCATCAAAGTTCATCAACATTCTCCTTGCTTCTTGCAAGTGGAAGAGCGCGGGCCGATCACGCGAAGTCCACAAGTCCCTCCACTCGGTTCGGTTGTGCGTGCCGGTTAATTACTGGACGGCGATGGCGTATTGTCGGTTTCCCAGGCGGAATTGTCAATCGTCCTGGGCTTCGTTTCTGCTGTAGGAAGAACACCGGCACGCCGAATCTTGAAATTTCGAAATTCCAAGATTCGGGAAAGCAGGACTAGAACAATTCCAGGATGGGATAAACCGCCCAGTTGTTCGAGGTGACGTATTCGAAGCCACGGCCTATCGGGTCA
This sequence comes from Acidobacteriota bacterium, assembly GCA_003222815.1. GTDB lineage: Bacteria > Acidobacteriota > Terriglobia > 20CM-2-55-15 > 20CM-2-55-15 > 20CM-2-55-15. The sequence goes on from QHXC01000177.1 coordinate 5,693, forward strand.
TCTCGACGGACGGTTGTGTAATCGATTCCCAGTGCGGAGTAGATCGTGGCGGCCACATCTTCGGCGCCAACCGGCCGAGATTGCGACCAGCCAGGGTTTTCAACAAAGAGTCCGTCAGATGTTGTGCTGCCGATAACGCGCCCGCCCTTCACGCCGCCACCGGCGAACAATGTGAAATGGGGGAAGTAGTGATCGCGCCCTCCTCTCGCCGTCAGCGGGCCGACCGTACGTCCGAATTCGCCTTTGACCACGATGATGGTTTCATCCAGCCGGCTCCTACCCAAACTTCCCGGAGACGCCGCAAGATCCGCTATCAGATTGGCAAGCCCGGGATCGAGCTGGCTGGCGGGCCGGTAGATCCCGGCGCCGCGCTGGTAGATATTCTGATGGTTATCCCAGCCACCCAGATTGATTTGGATATAGCGGGTACCCAAATCGGCCTTGATCAGATTTCGGGCGACAATGCAGGAATTGCCAAAGGCGGAGTTGCCGTAGAGTTGCTGCTCGTCCTGTGTGAAGCGGAACGCGGCGTTTACCGTGGGGTCATACATGATGCTCCGGCTGCCTTGATAGAAATCTTCGATCTCCGCGAACTCCGCGCGAGTAATTCCCGAATGATTGAGTTGAAGGAGAAGCTCGAAGCGGTCATTGAATGTCGCTTGCCCGTCGGGATTCTGCAGGTTCGCCAGCCCGCCTGGCGTGGCGGTCACGTCGAACGGCGAGTAGCGTCCGGGTAGATATCCTTGACGGATCAGGTTGCCGCCGGTGTTTAGTGAAAGGAACCCGGGCAAAGGTTGGGACTTCGTTTTATTCCGTTCGGTCTCCAGTGCGACGATCGATCCGATATTCGGCGCGATTTTGCCCGTAGCGCTCGTGGGGTTGCGCGCGATTTGGTTCCAGGCTTGTAAGAGCGAGTGAACCAATGCGGAGGCCTGGCAGCTTCTCACAATAGAAATTTTGTCGAGTTGTTGGGCAATATTCGGGAGCAGACCCTCGGGAAAATCGATTCCGTTGATCGTCGTGGGGCGGAAATCTTCCGGCGTCCACGAGTCGACGCGAAGATCGAACGTATCAAACTGACTCGGCGCGCCGGGTAGAAAAACAAAGATGGCGTTTTTCGCGGTGCCGGTGATGCTCGCCGGATTAGCGTTCGGGGACGGCGACCGGCGAGCCAGCAGATCGAACGGCGACAGAAAGTAACCGGCTACACCCGTTCCGGCAATTTGGAAAAACAAACGTCGATGGATGATGGTTTCCATGCGGTTTCTCAGTAGTTGTAGATGAAGTCCACTTTATTCAGGAGCGCCCATTGCAACGCTTCAGCACCACGCGCGTTGCCTAAACGCTGCATCGTGGCGAGGGCGATGCTCAGCTCCTCATTTGTTGCATAACGGCCGAGAGTCGCAAAAAACAGGTAGCCGATGATCGCATACCGATCTGAAGTTACCGCGAGCAGCCGCTGGACCGCCGAGCCATTATTATTGGCGTGGATCCTCTGCATCACGAATGTGTTGTTCATCAAACTGAGGCCCTGAAGCACAGAGCCGCTGGAATTTCGCGCGGCCAGATCACGGTCACCGCGTCCGAAGGCGTTCAGAAATTGCGCGATCGTGCCATTTGTCCGAGGCTCGCGAGTGTCCGGGAACTGCATCGCCCAACTGACCGGAGGAAGCGGAGTCAGCGAGCCCGCATAGTCCATGACGTAACTCGGAAGAACGCCCGTGGCTGTAACGACCGCATCGTGGATCTCCTCGGCATCGAGACGGCGCACGAAGTGCCGCGCATAAAACGGAACGTAGTCCGGTTTCCATGCACCCGGATACGCAGACGACAACTGATAAGCATTCGATTTCGCGATAAGCGCAATCAGTTGGCGCAGGTCATAGCCATTTTCACCGAACCACCGCGACAGAGCATTCAACAATTGAGGATTGGTAGGTTGCAGGGTCCAGGGCGCAGGTGGCGGTTTGTCTGGATCCAGTCGAGCGAGATCAAACGCACCCGCCGGCGTGACAAACGCTTCGACCATCAGCTTTCCCCAAATGTAGTTCACGATCGCGCGAGAAAACTGGATGTCGCCTGTGACGTACATCGCAAGTGCCTGCCGGCGATTGGTGTCGGGCGCAATCGACTCTCCAGTGAAAGGGTACGTCGGCACGACGCTCGTCACGTTACCGATCCGCTGACGAGCGCTTCGGTTTCCATTCGTCGTGTTTAGTGTGTATTGACCCACGGAAAGATCACTGACGACGTATTCGGACACCGCCGGAACGGGTGGATATGCCTGGCGTGCCATTCGCGTCTGGGCGAAGAACGCCGACAGACCCCACATTTCGGCCCGCTTCCGGTCTTTACCCCAAAGATTGACCGTATCGAGATGCCGCGCCCCGTCATGGCAAAGCAGGCAATCGACGACATTAATTCCCAGAAACATCGACGCAAGGTTGACGGCCTGGCCGTCGTACGTGTCCTGCACCGGACCCATTGGCACAGTTCCGTTAACCACCCAGTTGGCCTCGCCGTGAGAAAAGTTGTCGCCTGCCGCCGTGATCAGGTCCGTCGCCATTTCGTTGTAGGGTTTGTTCTCGCTAATAGCGGTTCGCAGGTACGACACCATGGCGTCTCGTCCTTGCTGGTAGACAGTGACGTTGGTTGCCGCAGCATTCACCTTATAGAGGTCGCCGAAGAACATCGTCCACTTGTCGACAAATTCGGGCGAGGCCATTAGCGAATCGACCAGGTTGTCGCGCTTGGCCGGACTTGGATCACTGAGGAAGGCTTCGACGTCGCTCACCGACGGAATACGCCCAGTCAAATCCAGCGTCACCCGGCGCAGGAATTCCAGATCGGACGTGAGTGGCGCCGGCTGTATGCCAGCAGCTTCCAGCCGGCCGAAAATGTGATCGTCGACCAGGTTTTTCCGCGGCATCGGCGCCTGGTCTGCTGATGGGAGTGGGCTTCGAACCAGAATCGGCTCCAGATAGTTGCCCAACTTTGCGGAGCGGTCCGACACTTCGCGGCGATGAAGTTCCACCGAATACGGAAACGAGTCCGGCGCCTTTAGATAAGTGCAATCGGCGGCGGTCGGCGCCGGGCGGAAATCGTCTTCCTTCTGCAAGTGATCCTGAGATCCGAGCAGCACGATGGTTGTGAGCAGCAAAGAGATGGGACCCGCTAAAGCTGCCCGTCTAGACGGCGACATCCTTCACCTCCAGATTTGAATCTTGATAAGCACTCTATCACTCGCGCGCCCGTGCGCCAAGTCCCTCGCGTTTCGGCCAAGGTCCAACGCGAGGGCCATTCTTTACATCCATAAGTTTTCTGTTGTTGGCTATAATCTCGCCACACGGCTTCAGACGGGGGTGAGATCATGAATTCCAAATTCGATCGATGGATGGAAGCGTACGAGGACGGCCGCATTTCGCGGCGGCGCCTTCTGCTTGCGCTTCCGGCGCTGATGATGGCGCCGCGCGCGTTCGCGCAGGCGATCAATCCACAAATACGCCTGAGAGGAATCAACCACGTGACGCTCTCCGTGTCGGACGTGAAGCGGTCCGTGGACTTCTATCAAGGACTCTTCGGCATGCCGGTGATTAGCCGCCAGGGGATGACGGCCAATCTTCAAATCGGCGCCGGCCCGCGATTCCTCGGCGTAAGCTCTGCGGGCTCGAACCCGCCAAGCATTAATCATCTCTGTTTGGGTGTCGACAATTTCAATGTCGATCGGATCATCAGTATTCTGGGCCAGCACGGCATCACGAAGAATGACGCTGCCGCAGGAAACGCGGGCGGTGGAGGATTGAGCGGAGGCCCCATGCGGATGCGCGTGCGCATGCGCGGACCGGAAGCCGGTGGAGCCAGGGATGGAACTCCGGAAATCTATTTCAGCGATCCCGACGGCATTGTCATTCAGTTGCAGGATCCGCTTTACTGCGGCGGAGCGGGCGCTCTCGGCAATGTCTGCCCGAAGCCCGAGCCCTCGCCGAAGAAAGGGCTGTTGGCGGTTCGCGGCTGGAGCCACTGCACGAACAGCGTGTCCGACGCAGCGCGCTCGAACA
>QHXC01000178.1:0-9848 GCA_003222815.1 Acidobacteriota bacterium
GTCAGTGTGATTTCGAGCTCGCGGGACGCCGTGACGGCATCCTCGAAAAACAGCTCATAAAAATCACCCAGACGAAACAGGAGCAGGGCATCGGGTGCCTCCTGCTTCACGGCATGGTACTGCCGCATCATGGGTGTAAGGTCTTGATCGCTCATGAATGTTGTTCGTTTGTCTTTGTGTAACATGTTTAGCCGCGAATTGCGCGGATTACGCGCAATTCGCGGCTAAAACTGATCACAACACGAAGAAGGTCTTCTAACCGAAAAAGACGGAGGCGTCATCAAAAACTTTGGGGTCGAGCAGCTTTTGACCCAGCGCCTCCTCGATGGGTACTCCGACGATTTCAGTGCCACGAAGCGAAGCCATATAACCGAAACGTCTTTCTCGAATCAGCTCGATGGCTCTCAGACCAAAGCGGGTTGCCAGAACCCGGTCATACGCAGTTGGAGTCCCGCCCCGCTGGACGTGACCAAGAACGGTTACGCGGGTTTCAATTCCGGTCTTCTGTTCGATCTGACGGCCGAGCCAGTCTCCAACACCGCCCAGTTGTACGTGGCCAAATTCATCGACGTGCCCCCCCTTCGTTATGGGTTGATGGTTCTCATCAGGAGCAGCGCCCTCGGCGACAACGACGATGGCAAACTCCCGTCCGCGATCGATCCGTTTGCGGATCAGAGCGCAAACTTCATCGAGGCTGAACTTCCGTTCCGGAACAAGGATGCAATCCGCGCCGCCGGCCATGCCGGAATGCGTGGCGATCCAGCCGGAATGCCGGCCCATCACTTCCACCACCATCACGCGTTTGTGGGATTCCGCCGTCGTGTGCAAGCGGTCGATAGCTTCCGTGACGATCTGCACGGCGGTATCGAAGCCGAACGTGTAGTCGGTCCCTGCAAGGTCGTTGTCGATTGTCTTAGGCACGCCAACGATAGGATAACCTTCCTGCTTACAGAGCCTGTGCGCTACGCCGAGCGTATCTTCGCCTCCCACGACGACCAGATAATCCAACCCATACTTTTGCCAATTGGACTTAAGCTTCTGCACATGTTCGACATGTTTGAACGGATTCGTTCGGGATGTTCCCAGAATAGTGCCACCTCGCGGAAGGATGCCCACGATAGAGAATTCCGTCAGCGGTACGACGTCACCATGAATTAGACCGGCCCAACCATTTCTAATGCCCAGGATGCCGTAACCGAGAGCATGAGAGCGACGAACCACAGCGCGAATCACAGCATTCAATCCCGGGCAATCTCCACCGCCCGTCAGAATTCCTATTTTCTCCATAGGCTCTCCTCCACTCTTATAATAAGGCATGCGCATTTTGGCGGTCGACACGAGTTCCGAACGCGGTAGCGTTTGCGTTGTCGACAGCGGTGAGGTCCTGGGCGAAATCCGGCTCGCCTCCTCGATCCAACACTCGGACCGCCTTTTCCGTTCCATCGGATTTCTTTTGGAATATCTGCCGTTTCAACTTTCGGATGTCGACGTCTTTGCCGCGGCGCTCGGTCCGGGTTCCTTTACTGGTTTGCGGGTGGGACTGGCGGCAATCGAGGGTTTTGCCGCGGCTCATTGCAGTCGTGGGGCCGGTGTGACGACGCTGGAAGCGCTGGCCTGGAAGACCAAAATTCGCGATGCGTTGATCGCTCCAACTATCGACGCCCGGCGTGGCGAGGTCTACGGCGCCCTCTACCGCAGGACCGGAGATACTCTTGTTGAAGAACACCCCGCGGTCGTGCTAAAACCCGCCGAGTGGTTCGCGTGTTTGCCTGGCCAACCGCTGATTCTCTGCGGCGATGGAGCGGTCCGGTATCGATCGGTGATCGAGGAAAGGCCGGAATGGCGCATCCACTCGATGCACCTCTACCTGGCCTCAACGATCGCGGAACTGGTGGCCACGCCAAACTGCAGGCCGTTGAAGCCTCTTTACGTGCGCAAAACGGACGCGGAGATTGCTCGTGAAAGCATTGCAAGTCCGAATTCGTAAGGTTCGCAAAGGGGACGTCGACCGGATTGTGGATATCGAGCGTTCGTGGCACCACCTGTCTCATTGGTCGATCGACAGCTACTATCGCCTGCTGAACGATGACAGTTTTACATCTAGCTTTGTCGCAGAAATCGAAGATGAGCACGGGCGGCTGCACATCGTAGGATTTGTGATCTTTCACATTGCTGCCGATATTTCAGAGATTTACAACATCGCTGTCGAAAGCCGGACTGCCCGTTCCGGCATCGGCAAGCAATTGATGGCAGCCGCGATCGACGAGTCGGAGCGCAGACACGCACGAAAGGTCGTTCTGGAGGTCCGGAAATCCAACAATCCGGCAATCAATTTCTATCTCGGATTCGACTTTCGAATCGCAGGGGAGCGGAGGAATTACTACTCGAATCCCGTCGAAGATGCCTATGTCATGGAACTGGATATTTCAGATTGAACTGGCGTCAAAGCGTGTGTTACGGTGGCCTTAGATCGGGGAATTTCCATTCTAAGAGGAGGAACGCGATGATGAAGGAGGAGGAGATCAAGGAACGCTTGATATCCGCGAATCCAGAGTTTCGCCGTCTGGTTGAAGAACACAAACAATATGAAGGTAAACTCGCGGAGATCCAGAACCGTCACCATATGACGGATCAGGATCGCCTCGAGGAAATCACGCTTAAAAAAAAGAAGCTGCACTTGAAAGACCAGATGAACTCCATGATCCAAAAGTTCCGGGTTGAATTGAGTCATCAGCATACGTAAATAGGGATTTCGAATTGTGAATTTCGAATTGCGAATTTGGAGGGACGCAAATTCGCAATTCGCAATTCGAAATCGCCTCCCGCCGCCTCCTTCAACATTAGTTCATGATTGTCAGAGACGCCTTTAAGTTTCTGCTCCCCCTTTTGGCAACGATGGCAGCGGCCTTCTGGCTCCGCTGGGCGGCCGCTGGGATTTTCCTGCTGCTGCTTACTGCTTTTGTGGCATTCTTCTTCCGGAATCCGAAACGGAAGATACCGGCGGATCCTTGCGTTATAGTGTCGCCGGCCGATGGACGGGTGGTGAAAGTGGAACGCGTTGGCAACGTCACCAAGCTCAGCATTTTTCTTTCGATTTTTGATGTTCACGTAAACCGCAGTCCGATGCGCGGCCGCGTCGAGGCTATCGATTACAGGCGCGGAAAATTCAAGGCGGCCTTTAATCACGCGGCGAGTATTGAAAATGAGCGCAACATCATTATGATCGGGCAGGGGAACGTGAAGCTGGTGTTTACGCAAATCGCCGGCCTGGTCGCTCGGCGTATTGTGTGCTGGAAGAGGGTTGGGGACTTTGTCGACAAAGGTGAACTGGTAGGCTTGATCCGGTTCGGCTCTCGTGTCGATGTACTTTTCCCGGCCGGAACGGAAGCCACGGTGGAGAAAGGTGCGCGCGTGCGCGGTGGAGCCAGCCCGATTGGTATTATCAAAGGGTCTTTATGACAGAACGACGACAACGGAGACGGATTCGGGATCGGGCACGGATTCAGAGTAGCCTCTCCATAGTTCCGAGCCTGTTCACAGTGGGAAATATCTTTTGCGGATATTACTCAGCCATCTCCACACTTCGGGGCAACTATGATAACGCAGCGATCGCTATCGGGGTGGGTATCGTGTTGGATGCTCTGGACGGTCGTATCGCGCGCCTGACAAAGACGTCCAGTGACTTCGGCGTCCAGCTCGACTCGATTGCGGACGTGCTGACCTTCGGAATTGCGCCGGCCATACTTGCTTTTAGCTGGGGTTTGAATTCGATTGCCGGCATCGAGGCGGACATTGCGAAGCACGTCCATCAACTCGGTTGGCTTGCGACGTTTGCCTTTGTTGTCTGTGGCGCCCTGCGGCTGGCCCGTTTCAATATTCAAACCAAGAAACCGCCGGATGCGGGTTCGAAGCGATATTTTGTGGGTCTGCCCATTCCGATGGGTGCCGCAATGATTGCGTCCGTCGTGCATTTCTTCAAGCAGCCGATTCTGCTCGTTGGATCGGCGTTGCTCTGGTGTCTGCTCATACTATTCCTGGCCTTCTTGATGATTAGCACGGTGCGCTACCACAGCTTCAAAGAGTTCGATGTGAGGAAGCCTCGGCCACGACGCGCGCTCTTCATCACTGCGATGCTGCTAGGACTCATTATTTTTTATTCTGAAGTCATGCTTCTCGCCCTGGCCACGATATACGTCAGCTCTGGACTGATCGCAAAGCTGGTGTCATTTAGTTCCCGATTTGCACAGGTGTTGCGCCGGTCTCTCCCATCCCGTGTCGAGCCTTCCGAGCCCGCGCATGGTAATATCAAAAGTTAGAATTTCTATACGCCATGAACCGGGAACGTCTTCGCAAATCTCCAAACATAGCGATTGTCGGATCGACGTCTCTCTTGGGAAAAGAGCTGCGCGAAATGTTGGAAGACGGCGGCTTTCCGATGGGAAGGCTCGCTCTGTTCGAAACCGAGGAGTACGCCGGGTTGCTTCAAGAGTTTGCCGGTGAGATTCAAATCACGCAGGTCATTTCGCCCGAGTCTTTCGTAGATGTCGACATCGCGTTTTTCACGTGCAGTCCGGAGATCATGCACTCCTATGTGGCCAGCGGTGCAAAATTTCCGGAGCTCACGATTGATCTCACGCAAGCAGGCTCTGAAGGAACCGTGTACTTACAAGGCATCTCGGATCCTCGTCTGCTTCGATCCAAGGGCTACTTCGTGAATCCTCATCCCGCCGCTATTGTAATCGCTCGAGTTCTATCGAGCTTGCACAACAGGTTCGGTGTGGAGTCCGCTGCAGTGACTGTTTTGGAGCCAGCATCCGAACGGGGCAACGCGGGCGTGGATGAGCTTCAGGAGCAAACGGTCAATCTTCTGAATTTCCAGCAGATCGAAAACAAAGTATTCAATGGTCAGCTTGCTTTTAACATTCTGCCGGAAAGGGAAGCATCGGAGCGGACGGAAAATCGAGTAATGGAACATCTGGAGGGGATCCTCGGAAAGACCTTTCCGAAACCTATGATCACTGCTGTCCAGGCGCCTGTGTTCCATTCACACGCCTTTTCAGTCTTTGTTCAACTGCTTGGGACCCCCGCAGTCGAGGAAGTCACCGCGCAATTCGATCGTGGTGACGGGAGCGTGACCGTCCCGGCTGCCGCCGATGGCCCGTCGCCCGTCGGAGTTGTTGGGACGGATACGATCCACCTGGGCCGCGTCCGCCATGGTGGGAATCATCCAGGCGCATACTCGCTGTGGCTTGTCGCGGATAATTTGCGTATTGCCGCCGCCAATGCCATCCGTACGGCCGAGCACATTCGATATCCTCTGGAAAGCAGTATGGCTGGCTGTGACGGTGGCCGCGCTCTTTCTCGTCTTTGGCTGGTTCGGCTGGCAGCTGCAGTCTATCGAGTGGCAGAGCACGGATATCCCCGCGGTTAACGCATGGCTTGCCGCAACGGCGCTGCGACAGTTCTGGAATGCACATGCGGGAGAGTTTCTCGCGGCGTTCCTTTCGATACTCTGCTTTTCCGCGTTGGTGTGGTTCAGTCTCGAAGCCTTCTTCCGCAGGCGAATTGTGCGCAGTGTTTTGAATGGGCATGTAGTCGCGGGCTTGATCCCGCGTTCTCCAGGCTTTGAACGCGGGCTCAAGCCCGCCACTACATGCGCGTTCAAGGTTTTTCTAGGCTCCAGCGTCCTCAAATCAATGGTCCTAGGTACGGCTGCGTTGCTAATTATCCTCATCGCGTTTGTCCGATATCCAACCATCCCACTTGCCGAATGGTCCGCGCTGTGGCTGGAGACTCGCGGCATCGCAGTCGCCGGTTTGGTGATCTTTGCCGCTCTCGCCTTTTTGCTGACGGTTTTCGAAACCCTCTTGCGAAGCGACGCGTTGGACCTGCTCGGGACGGACCTGATCCGGGTCACCGGTCTGATAGGAACTTTATTGTTGTTTGAATCGTTGATCGGTGCATCGTTCCTAATCGCAGTCATTGCTGGATTTCTCCATGTGGCGCGCGCGACGGAGGCGATCATGATGTTCGCCATGTCGGTTCTCGTGATGTTTATACTGAGTGTTTTTCACAGTTATCTCCTCCTCGTGAGGTTCTCTACCGTTGGTATAATGAGACGCAATGTCATTGATGTTTGAAAAGATCCTCATTCTTGATTTTGGTTCCCAATACACACAACTGATCGGCCGCAGGATTCGTGAAACGAACGTGTATTCGGAAATTTTGCCGTTCAACACGCCGCTCGCGGCGATCGAGCAGCAGAAGCCGAAAGGCATCATTCTTTCGGGTGGCCCGGACTCGGTTTATGAGAAGGGGGCTCCGGCTGTTGATCCACGTTTGTTTCACTTAGGCATTCCCGTTCTCGGTGTCTGCTACGGCATGCAACTCATCGCAAAGGAACTCGGTGGGAAGGTTGAACCGGCCGCGCGCCGGGAGTACGGATCGCGCGAGATTCAAGCGGTGAAACCGTCGCGCCTGCTCGATGGTATACGCCGAGTGTGGATGAGTCACGGCGACCGCATTCTCGAACCGCCGCAGGGTTTTGAGATCACGGCGCGCACAGAAACCACAATTGCAGCGATGGAGAATGTGGAACGTAAGGTGTTCTGTGTCCAGTTTCATCCGGAAGTCACTCACACGGAAAACGGTGAGGCGCTGCTACGGCGATTTGTTTTTGAAGTGTGCCGATGCCATGGAGATTGGACCGTCGGCTCCTTGATCGAAAGCGCTATCGAGCGGGTCCGCAAACTTGTCGGCGATGGACGCGCTCTTTGTGCCATCAGCGGCGGCGTCGACTCCACCGTTGCGGCCACGCTGGTCTCGCGTGCGATTGGCGATCGCCTGGTCGGCGTTTTCGTCAACACCGGCCTGCTGCGGAAGAACGAGTATGAGAAAGTCTTATCGATGCTTCAAACAAACTTGCATCTGAACGTGCGTGGTGTCGATGCCTCCGATCGTTTTCTCAACGTTATGGCCGGTGTGAGCGATCCCGAGAAGAAACGGAAGCTTATCGGAAACGAGTTCATTCGAGTTTTTGAGGAAGAAGCTCTGCGTATCGGATCCGTCGACTATCTTGTGCAAGGCACGCTTTATCCGGATGTCATCGAATCGGTTTCGCTTAAAGGGCCTTCCCAGACCATCAAGTCGCATCATAATGTCGGCGGCCTGCCGGAACGGATGCATCTGAAGCTAGTCGAGCCATTGCGCGAGTTGTTCAAAGATGAGGTTCGGCGTGTTGGACTCGAGCTCGGCCTTCCGGATGACATGGTCTGGCGCCAGCCATTTCCGGGCCCCGGTCTTGCGGTGCGGATCATGGGTGAGATCACGAAGGAAGGCGTCCGCATCCTTCAGGAAGCTGACGACATTCTTGTCTCTGAGATAAAGAAGGCCGGCCTGTACCGTCAGATTTGGCAATCGTTCGGTGTGCTGCTTCCCTTTCGGAGCGTTGGCGTGATGGGTGACATACGCACCTACGAGCACACGCTGGCGATACGCGCCGTGCACAGCACCGACGGCATGACGGCTGATTGGGTCCGCCTGCCTTACGATGTGATGGCCGTGATCTCGAATCGCATTGTTAACGAGGTGAAGGGAATCAACCGCGTCGTGTACGACATCACGTCCAAACCGCCGGCCACGATTGAATGGGAATAGGGGGAAATTTCGGATTGCGGATTGCGGATTTCGGATCTGGGGCACCCCATCGATTCAAGCCGGTTCCCTAAATCCCGGCGCGTTACAAAATGCCGGCCGTAGCCGTTACGGATCATGGAAATCTTTTCGGAGCGATCGGATTTTATGAGGCGGCGCGGAAGGCCGGTGTCAAACCAATCATCGGCTGTGAGATGTACGTTGCGAAGACGAATCGGCTTGATCGCGATCCTGCAAGCGGGCGGCCGCATCATCTGATCGTGCTTTGCGAAAACGAGAGGGGATATCAGAACCTCATCAAGCTGGTCTCGAAGGGTTATCTCGAAGGGTTCTATTACAAACCGAGAATCGATAAGGAACTTCTACGTGAACACAGCGAAGGCTTGATTGCCCTCTCCGCATGCTTGAACGGCGAAGTCGCTGCGAACCTGCTGGCGGGCCGCATCGAATTGGCCGAGAAGTGCGCCGCCGAATATCAGGATATCTTCGGCAAAGGCCGATTCTTTCTCGAAATCCATGATCACGGCCTCGAAAAGCAACGCAAGATCATTCCCGACATGCTGCGCATTTCCGAGCGCACGGGCATCCGGGCGGCTGCTACCAACGACTGCCACTATATGCACAAAGATGATTGCCGCGCGCATGACATTCTTTTGTGCATTCAGACGGGCAAAACCGTCAACGATCCGAATCGGATGAAGTTTTACACGGATCAGTTTTATTTCAAGACCCGCGAGGAGATGGATCGTGTTTTTGGTGAAATCCCGATTCTTCTGGATCAGACCGTCGAGATCGCCGAGCGGTGCAATCTCAAGCTGCAGCAAGTGAAAAACCCATTCCCTGAGTTCGTTGTTCCACCGAGCTTTACGATCGATACCTATTTTGCGAAGGTTGTTCGCGACGGTTTTCAAGAGCGCCTGCGATACCTGACGGCATTGTCTGACCGCGGGGTGTTGAAGTATTCGATCGCCGCTTATGAGCAGCGGCTCGAAGAAGAGGTGCGCATCATTCAAGGCATGAAATATTCGGGATACTTCCTCATTGTCTGGGATCTCATTCACTATGCCCGTCAGAACGAAATCCCTGTCGGTCCGGGCCGCGGTTCGGCCGCGGGCAGCCTCGTGTCCTATTGCATGCGGATCACGGATCTTGATCCCCTGCAGTACGGCCTGCTGTTTGAGCGTTTCCTCAATCCCGAACGCGTGACGTTGCCCGACATCGATATCGACTTTTGCATGAACCGACGCGCTGAGGTGATCGACTACGTCACGAAAAAGTACGGGCGCGAGAACGTTTCGCAGATCATTACGTTCGGCACGATGGCGGCGCGCGGAGTCATTCGGGACACGGGCCGCGGGATGGAAATGACATATGCGGAAGTGGACAAGATCGCGAAGATGGTGCCCGCCGAATTGCATATCACGCTCGATAAAGCGCTGGATCAGAATCCGGATCTCAAAAACCTGGTTCAGAATGATGCTCGAGTCAAGGAATTGGTCGATGTGGCCAAGCGTCTCGAAGGTCTGGCGCGTCACGCTTCAACGCACGCCGCAGGTGTCGTGATTTCACCCCAACCGCTCACCGAGTTCGTTCCGCTATACAAGTCGAACAAAGATGAAATCACGACAATGTATCCGATGACCGACGTCGAAAAGATCGGCCTGCTGAAAATGGATTTTCTCGCCCTCACGACGCTCACGATCATCGAAGACACGTTGAAGATGCTGAAACAGCACGAAGGACTCGAGCTGGACATGGACAACCTCCCGCTGGATGACGAAAAGACGTATGAGCTCTTTTCTGCGGGGCTCACGGCTGGCGTGTTCCAGTTTGAAAGCTCCGGCATGAAAGATATCTTGCGGAAATTCAAACCTTCCAGCATCGAGCACCTCACGGCACTCAATGCCCTCTATCGCCCGGGCCCTATCGGCGGCGGGATGATCGACGACTTCATCAAACGCAAACATGGCGTAAAGAAGATCGAGTACGAACTGCCGGAGCTGAAGTCCGTCCTTGAAGAAACCTACGGCGTGATCGTGTATCAGGAGCAGGTGATGCAGATTGCCAACATCGTCGCCGGTTATTCACTCGGTGAAGCGGATCTGCTGCGCCGCGCCATGGGCAAGAAGAAATCTGAAGAGATGGCGGCCCAACGCGACAAGTTTCTCAGCGGCGCCAGAGCCAAAGGCTTCAAA
>QHXC01000178.1:9866-22795 GCA_003222815.1 Acidobacteriota bacterium
GACATCCTGAATATTTCATGGCTGCCATTCTGACAAGTGAACGCGGGAACCAGGAAAAGGTTGTGAAGTACATCAACGAATGCCGGGAAATGGGAATTGCCATCCTTCCGCCGGATATCAACTCGAGTGATGTCGATTTCACGCCTTCCAAGACTGGAATTCGATTTGGTCTCGCTGCAATCAAGAACGTCGGGGAGGCCGCCATTACGTCGATCGTGGCGACCAAACCATTCAAGTCGCTTTTTGATTTTTGCGAGAGAGTGGATTTACGAACCGTCAACAAGCGAGTCGTTGAGAGTCTGATTAAAGCCGGGGCGTTTGACAGCGTGAGCGCGGATCGGGCGTTGCTATATGCCAATATCGATCGCGCAATGGACTGGGGACAGCGGAAACAGCGGGAGAGGGAAGTAGGACAAGGAGGTCTGTTCGGTGCGACGTTCGGCGCGGGGAATGACAACAACGTTATGGATCCGGCGGATCCATGGTCCGAAGGATTGAAGCTCAGGCATGAGAAGGAGACCTTGGGTTTTTACATTACGGGTCACCCTCTTCGAAAGTACGCCGACGAAGTGAAGACGTACGGAAACGCCACAACCGGATTGTTGGCAGAAAAGCCATCAGGGTTTGATGTCTCGATCGGCGGTCTCGTTTCCGCGCTGCGCACCATGCGCACAAAGAAAGGTGAGCTTATGGGTGTTGTGCTGCTCGAGGATTGGGAGGGTATCGTCGAGGTTCTGATCTTCCCGGATACTTACGCAAAAGTGCAGAAGTTCCTGGATACCGATGCCCCGATCTTCGTCCGCGGCAAACTCGATAACGATGAATCCGCGAGCAAGATTCTCGCGACGGACGTGTTTCCGGTCGAGCGCGTGAGGGAAATCTTGAGCCGCACGGTCACGATCCGTATCGACGCGACCAGCGCCCCGGCCGACGTCGCTGAAAGACTCCAGCCTATAATGGATGAAAAAAGAGGGTCGGCCGAGGTAATCTTTGAGCTAGAATTTCCGGGCCGGTTTACAGCTCTGGTTCGACCGAATTCTTACGTGAAGATCTCGCCGGACCGCGAATTTGTGGAATCCGTGGAACGCATTTGTGGACGTGACACGGTTCGCCTTTCTTAGCGGCCGCGTACTTATTTTCTATGGAACATCTTTCGGCGTACCAGAAGGTACAGCTTGCCCGTCATCCTCAGCGCCCTTACTTCCTCGATTACATCGAGCATATAGGTCACGACTTCATCGAAATCCACGGCGACCGCAACTTTGGTGACGATGCTGCCATCGTCGGCGGTTTCGGTCTCCTGGGAAACATGCCCGTCTGCCTCATAGGCCATCAAAAGGGAAGAGATACGAAGCAAAAGTTGTATCGGAATTTCGGCATGCCTAAGCCCGAAGGCTATCGAAAAGCTCTCCGCATCATGAAAATCGCTGAAAAATTCGGCCGGCCCATTCTCACTCTCATCGATACGCCGGGTGCATATCCGGGTATCGACGCAGAAGAACGGGGACAGGCCGAGGCGATTGCCCACAATTTGCGCGAGATGTCGCAGCTGCGCGTACCGATCATCGCGACCATCACGGGGGAAGGTGGCTCCGGCGGCGCGCTGGCCATCGGTGTAGGCGACCGTGTCAACATGCTCGAATGCTCAATCTATTCCGTCATCGCTCCGGAAAGCTGCTCTGCCATCCTCTGGCGCGATCAAAACCATGCCGCAGATGCAGCCGAAGCATTGAAGCTCACACCCGAAGATCTAAAGAAATATCAACTCATCGACGAGATCATTCCGGAACCGGAAGGCGGCGCCCAAAATGATCCCGCTGGTATGGCCAAACAACTGGCAGCCGTTTTAGAACGACAGTTACGCGAACTCTGCGGAAGAACCTCCGAAGATTTGCTCGCCTGCCGCTACAATAAATTCCGAGCCATGGGCGCTTTCGGCGAATAAACGCGGTCGATCGCGCAAAGTCGTGCGGCGGCCAAGACAGAAAGCAATGCGAAATCCACCAGCAGCTCTTCGACGGTTTCTCGAACCCTACGAACCAATGATCTCGCGCCTCTTTTTTGCCAGCCGGAAAGTCGTTCTCGAAGAGGCTCCGGAGGCGACGGAACTCATCTACGATGCCTATAATGCCGTCACGGCCGCATACTCGTTCACGAATCGCCTGAAGGAAGCATTCTGTCATGTCGCCGCATACCCGAAGTATGTGAACGTCGGGTTTTTTCGCGGCGCCGGATTGCCAGACCCAGAACATCTGCTTGCCGGCACCGGAACGAATATCCGGCACATCCGCATCGCCACCATTGAGAACCTGCAACGGCCTGGTATGCAAAACCTGGTCCGCGCGGCAGTTCAGCAAGCGCGGCATTTGAGTCCGCCGGCGGACGGAACACCGAAGTCGATCGTTAAAGCCGTTTACCCGAAGAAGCGACGCCCGTCATCTGTGCCGCGATCCAAACCACGTAAATGACCTGAGAGCGACCAGGACACCACCCCCTGGGGCAATCGTTTCCTTCTGCGTACGTGTTCCACTAGAATAGGCGACATCGTCAAGGTGATCCACAACCCACCCGATGGAGGGGCCGCCATCTGGGTGTTCGCTTTGCCTGAAAGAGATGGTCGCTGAATATGCCTATACACAACTCCAGGGAACTGATTAAGTTGGTGGTATTGGTCTTCATAGTACTGGGCGCGCTGTGGACAACCGTTGGAAGAGCTGGAGCAGGTCAACGCGGCGGAACAGATGATGCCGCTCGAGCGCTTGCGGGAGCCATCGACATCCATGTGCACAGCGATCCCGACGACCGGCCGCGGTCCATCGATGCAATCGATGTGGCGAAGCTGGCGCGTGCGAGGGGAATGCGCGCGATCGTGCTAAAGAACCATTACGACCCAACCGGCGGACTGGCTTACATTGTCCGCAAGGAGGTCCCGGGCCTGGAAGTGTTCGGCGGGATCGACCTGAACCTTACGGTTGGCGGTATGAACTCAGCGGCTGTTGAGCACATGACGCAGGTTTCGGGAGGATGGGGACGTTTCGTCTGGATGTCGACCTTCGACGCCGAGAACCAGGTGCGCTATTCGAAGGAGAATCGGCCATTCGTCAGCGTGGCGCGCAATGGCGAACTATTGCCCGAAGTGAAACAAGTCATATCGGTGATCGCGAAGCACGGACTTGTGCTCGCCACAGGCCATGTTGCCCCAGAGGAAGCTCTCATGTTGCTTCGCGATGGCCGCCGGCAGGGCGCGACGCGCATGGTCGTCACGCACGCGATGAATGCGCCTGTGCTCATGAATGTTCCCCAGATGCAGGAGGCGGTGAAACAAGGAGCGTTCATCGAGTTTGTCGGCGGTTCTCTGGCCACTGCCGACGCCGCGGCCCGAATGGATCGTTTTGCGGACGCGATCCGCAAAGTCGGGCCGGAATTCTGCATCCTTTCATCAGACCTTGGCCAAAAAGGGAATGCGTTACCACCGGACGGCTTCGCCGCGTTCCTCGTTGCCTTGCGCGCCAGAGGCCTTACCGAGCAAGAAATAAACCGGATGTCTAAGCAGAACCCGGCGCGATTGCTTGGTCTGCTTTGAGTTCTTCAGTGTGCGGAATGACCGTGGTGCCGTGCATCTTCGGCCATACCGGCTTCGCCCCGTTTCACCGTCACGAACGCTACAATCGTGACGATAATGAACACGCCGATTAGAATCGAACCCGAAATTGCCAAGGCACGCAGAACATCTGGCATGAAAGATCCTTCGAAAAGTAAATTGAAAACGGACTCAGGATAACTTCAACACGCTCGGATCAGCAACCGTTAGTTCCCTGAAGAATACGAGATGAGTCGGCTTCCACAAAAGAGCGTCCATGGCCGGTCTATTCACCTTTGTATCACAAAGTACTTGACATTGAGGACCTCGCCCCGTTATCTTGGCCAGTATGGAACCGGCAAAGGTTGTATCCATCCACCAGCGCGCAGTTGAAAATCTGAAATACATCCGCGAAACCATGGAACGCGCGGGATCCTTTACGGCCGTGCCGGGCTGGGGCGGTGTCCTGATGGGAGTGAGTGCGCTATTGACCTCGCTTATTTCGAGCCGATTGCCTTCCAAAGACCTGTGGTTTCTGGCGTGGCTTGGCGAGGCGTTTTTGGCCTTGGCGATTGGTGGATGGGCGATGGTACAGAAAGGGAAAGCGGCCAAAGCGCCGATCCTGTATGGACCGGGCCGAAAATTCGCCCTCAGCCTTTGCCCGGCGATGATCGCGGGTGCAGTGCTGACACTGGTGCTCTACCGGTACGGCCTTTTCGCCATGATGCCCGGTGTTTGGCTTCTTCTCTACGGTGTGGCGGTGGTGACGGGCGGGGCATTTTCGGTGAAGGTCGTCCCCATTATGGGTGTCTCGTTCATGGCAATGGGAACAGCTGCGCTTTTCGGCCCGCCGGCTTGGGCGAACTGGTTTATGGCCGCAGGCTTTGGGTTACTGCATATCGCATTCGGAATTGTCATCGCAAGGAGGTATGGTGGCTAGGCACAGCAAGGCGGAGGTGCATCCGAAGCCGCAGGCGGCGCGTGTGCGGCCGGCTCAGAGCAGAGCTGCCGATCTCGATCGCCTGATTCATGAACCAGTGCGGCTGGGCATTGTAAGCGCACTGGCAGTGAATGACACGATGACCTTCAATGAGCTGAAAGAACTCCTTAAAACAACCGACGGGAATCTCAGTGTTCATGCCCGAAAGCTGGAAGAAGGCCAGTACGTTGCATGCGAAAAATATTTCGAAGGCCGCGTGCCAAAGACCGAGTACCGGTTGACCGCTGCTGGCCGAAAGGCGTTGGAAACGTATCTGGACCACATGGAAGCACTCATTCGCGCCACACGGGAATCATGAGAACAAAGTTAGAAACATTGTCGCTAAAGACGGAAGAAAAGCAGCAGCTCATCAACATCACTTCTCGAGTCAAGGAGTTTGTGAACAGCTCCGGGATGAAGAACGGATTCATCGGACTTTTTTCACAGCACACCACGGCGGCGCTTCTGATCAGTGAATTCCAGAATGCGCTGCTAGATGACGTCCGCTCTTTTCTGGGCCGGATCGTGGAAGACGAGCTACCTTACAAACACAACTCTCCCGAATTCTCCGATTGCGATCGCCGGAACGCCGTGTCGCACCTTCGCAGCTTGCTTTTCAATAACAGCGTGATGTTGCCGGTATGTGCGGGCGAATTGGTTTTAGGTCAGTTTCAGAGTGTGATTTTGGCTGAAATGGATGGACCGAGAGAGCGCAAGCTGACAGTCCAGTTCGTCGGGGAATAGTGGGGAAATTCGGGACAGACACCGAATTCTGTACTTTCAAGAATTCGGTGTCTGTTCCGAATTTCCCCATTCGTTGCTAAAACGGAATATCGTCGTCCGTGATCGTGCTCGTCGACGCAGCGGTTCCGGCGGGGGTTCCGGCAGCGCTTGCCGGTGCTTCAGCCGCGGTTGCCCGCCGTTGCCCGCCTCCGGTGCTTTCTCCGGGACTACCCAGCAAAACCATATCGCGCGCCCGAATTTCCGTAGTCTTCCGCTTGTTGCCTTCCTGGTCGTCCCACTCGCGGGTTTGGAGACTGCCTTCGACGTAGACGAGGCGGCCTTTGGTCAGATACTGATTACAGATCTCGGCCAGTCGATCCCACGCCACGATGTTGTGCCATTCGGTGCGTTCCTGCCGTTCGCCGGATGCTTTATCGTTCCAGACATCGTCGGTAGCCATGGAGAACCGGCAGAAGGGTGTCCCGCTTGCGGTGTACTTGAGTTCCGGATCGCGGCCGAGTCTGCCGACGAGAATGACTTTGTTAACGGACTTTGCCATATCGGCTCCTGTAAACAGCCTTCACCCTAACGCGGACGGCGTTGGCCCGGTTGCAGCTCCCGGATCTTCGATTGTGCGGCTTCAGCCGCACTGGTTTTCGGAAACTCTTTCACAACTTGTTGCAATGCGGCGATTGCAAGCTGCGGTTGATTCTGTTCGGCGAGGGCGAGGCCTTTCTTCAAAAGGGCAGCACTACTTTTATCGTGTCCCGGGTACTTCTGCAAGAACAAATCGTAGTCCGTTAGAGCCTGTTCGTACTTCTTCTGACTGAACAGTGCATCAGCGATCGAAAGTTGAGCTTCGGCCGCACGCGGATCATTCGGATATTTGGAGAGGAACTCCTTATAACCGCCGATAGCGAGGTCGTAGTTGCCAGTCAGGGCATCCACTACCGCACTGCGCCAGATGTCATTCGGGCCGGCCAACGGTGTGTCCGTTGTTTTCATTTCCCTGACCTGTTGTGAGACCGAGCCAATCTGTGACCGAACGGCGGACAGTCCTTCCTGGAGGTCGTTCACGCTGGTGTTGAGCTGGGTCAAAATCACACGAAGCTCGCTTGAGGACTTATCGCCCTGCGTCTTCACCGTGTCCACAGCCTGAGTGATTTTCTGGATCCCGCCGGCCAGGCTATTCACCTGATCGGACATTTTCTCAACGAGGCCCTTCAGGGCTGCGTCGTTTCGATCCACGCTGGTTTGCAGTTCGTTCACCCGATTTTTGAGATCGATCATGTCGGCCTGGAGCTGCAGGGTCTCTTTTCTCTGTGGATAGGCCGGCCCGGCCATAGCAACGATCAGCAAAGCAGCCGCAAATAGTTTCATTCGCATGTTCAAGGTCTACTCCCTCAGTATCCGGAACGGAGTTATGGGTTCATCGTAAACGCCGCCCGGCGATTTCTCTTATAGCAATCTTCGTTTTGTTCATGGCACACCGGCCGTTCTTCGCCGTAGCTGACCGTATTGATTCGCGATGCCGCCAGACCCTGCGATAGCAAGAATTCCTTTACGGCATTCGCGCGCCGGTCGCCGAGACCGAGGTTGTATTCCTCGCTGCCGCGCTCGTCACAGTGGCCTTCGAGGGTGAAGCGCACGCTCGCATTCTGCTTCAACCACGTGGCATTGTTCTGGAGTTTGGCAACCTCATCCGGCCGAATGTCGGCTTTGTCGTAGTCGAAATAGATTTCGTGGACGTTTTCAAGGAATAGCTGGCTAATGGTCTTGTCCGGCGTTTTCGGTGGCGCTGGAGGCGGGGGCGGCGGGGGCGGCGGAACATTCACGGTCACGCGCGCATTGTCGGTTGCCGTGCCGCCCGGACCGGTCGCTCTGGCGATGTAGGTTACCGACGATGTCGGATTGACCTGACGATTACCCGTTACCGCAACCTGGCCGACCTCCGGGTCGATTTGAACGGTCGCCGCGTTGCGCGCCTCCCACTGCAAGGTGCTGGATTGTCCACGCTCGATCGTGGCGGGTTGTGCACGGAGCGTAATTGCGGGCGCCGGAGCGGGTGGGGCAGGCGCCACTGGCGGTGGCGGCGGAGGCGGAGTCGCTGCCACGCGTTTCTTGCACGAAGCCGCCATCAACACCGAGACAATCAAGAGTAGTAGCACAACATCTTTTCTGCGAAACAAAGTCATTGCCACGAAGCCTCCTTGTAGAATTAGTGTTCAATGTACTGGGACCAGGCGGGTCCTGTATTCTTTCCCGTCTGTGTGATCTGCCGGACTTTCGTCCCGTCGGCGAGCATCGAGCATATCTGTGCTGTTCCGCTGCGCGTCGACTCAAAGGCCAGATGCCGCCCATCGGGCGCCCACGTTGGTCGTTCGTTGTTTCCTGAGTCTTGCGTCAATTGATCGTTCTTGCCGGTAGCAAGATCGTGAACGTAGATGTCGAAATACGACGTTCGGGATTTCTGCCAAGCAAACGCAATACGCTGGCCGTCGGACGACCACGCCGGGTTCACGGCCGTCCCGCCTTCCTCGATGATACGCCGAACGTTCGTCCCTTCCGCGTCCATGATGTAAATCTGCGCACTGCCGCTTCGGTCAGATACGAATGCGATTTCGCGGCCGGTCTTAGGATTCCAAACTGGAGAAATATCGACGCTCTTGGAAACTGTCAGCCGGCGCAGGTTCTTGCCGTTCCAATCGGCGACATAGATTTCTGTGTCGCTTCCGTCCCTGCTCGTCGCAAACGCCAACAGGCTACCGTCCGGCGACCAGGCCGGTGTTGTGGTGGTACCTCCGGGGTTTTGGAACGGGTAAGAGCGCCGGTCGATACGCGAAAGAATTTCCAGACCCACGGCTCCGGTTCGCATCCTCGTGAACGCGATCTTTTCGCCATCCGGTGCCCATACCGGCGTCAGCGCGGTGGATCTATAAGAAGTCAGCGGATAGGAATTATTTCCGTCGTAATCCATCACGTAAACCTCTTTGGATCCGTTGCGGTCCGATACGTAGGCGATTTTGGTCTGAGCAATTCCACGAATTCCGCCGCCGATCAACTCGACAATTGCATCTGCGAATTCATGGGCGACGAGCCGCGTGCCGTCTTCCGTGTCTTCGCTTCCGTATCTTTTCCCGATCGCTTCCCGGTTCTGCGGATTTTTCAAATCCCACAATCTCGCCTCGACAGAGATCCGGCCCCCACTGACCCGTGTGTTCCCAAACGCGATGAACTCCGCGTCAACAGCGGGGGTCGTCCAATCTTCAACGTGGATGTCACCCGGCTGCGCGAATTTTCCAAGCGGATAGAAACTGCGGCTGACAAGCGTCAGCACGCCCGAATAATCCAGGTCGTCCCAAAGGACTTTGTTAAAGGTCGAAGTCAAGGCATCGGCCTTTGGATCCGCCGCTGCGACCTGAAACTCAGGCACTGCGATCTTCACACCTACAATCCCCCGGTCTGTATGCGCCTCTATCTGAGGCCGCTGCTGGCGCTCCGCGAACGAGCGCGGGGACATGAGCCGGGGGTAAGCGAACGTAGCGAGCCCAAACAAAAGGACGAGGATCGAAAGCTTTCTCATCATCACCTCGTGATCACCTCGTGTACTCGAAATAAAAGCTGACGCTGACGCTAGGGCCGCGATAGTCGGCCGGAAGCGGTGTCAGCGGATTTGATGCAAGGATTGCGCGCATTGCGGAGCGGTCTAAAGTTGGAATTCCGCTGGGTTGCTTGATTTCAACGTTACTGACGGTCCCGTTACGCGCAATATCGAAACTCAGATAAACGCGTGGCGCCGTCCGGACACGATTGTCTATTAAGGACTGCAGCCAATGCTGTGAAATTCTGCGCGTGATCGCATCCACATACCAGCCATATCGATCACCGAAAGTTCCGTCTCCAAAACCAATACCCGCCGCACCGGCGCCTGTTGAAAACTGCCCATAGGCGAGGGCCGGTTTCCCGCCTTGTCCGAATGGCACTGCATTTGGTGGCGTATCCGGCGGTTGGGACGCAGCTTTTGGAGCCGGTGCAGGCCTCGGCGGCTTCGGGGGAGGCGGTGTCGGCTTCGGGGGAGGCGGTGTCGGCTTTACGGGGGCCTTGGTTTCTGGAATCGGTTCCGCCTTATCCGGGGGAGGCGGTGTCGTCTTCACGGGGGCTTTGGCTTCCGGAATCGGTTCCGCTTTCTCCGGAGGAGGCGGTGAAGGCGCTTCTTCGGATTTGTAGAAACCTGCGGATTCGTTGGCCGCTGCGCCTTCTCGGACCACAGCAGGAGAAGGTAGAGGCACCCCGGAAATCCTTCCGACAATCTTTACATTGATTCCGCCGGTGGCCCCCGTAGCAGAGCCCCAATTTGCATCACCGCGCATAGGAAACAGAGTTGGCGAAAAGATGACAACCATGAACAGAGCGCCGTGCAGCAGCAGCGATGTGTAGAGCCATCGGTTAAATCTTTCGCTATCGGCCTTCATTTTCTGCTTTTTTCCAACGGTTGTGTCACGATACTGACATTCTCAATTCCGGCAAGTTTCAACCGATCCAGAACCGTAGCGAATGTTCCAAACGGCACCGATTCGTCGGCGCGCAGATACACACTCTGACGAGTGGGATCGAGAAGCTTCTCATGGATTTTGTCAGCAAGTTCGTTAACGTTCACAGGATCGTTCTGCAGATAAAGCCGTTGTTCCTTATCTATGGAGACCACCAGTTTTTCTTCCGCGATTTCACGGACAACCTGTGTTTTGGGCACATTGACTTCGATGCCGGATTGGATTACGGGCGCGGTCACCATGAAGATGATCAGCAAGACGAGGACGATATCGATGAAGGGAATCATATTGATTTCCGCCAACGTCGTCTGAGTCTTTCCCTCGCGCGTCGTGACCGCCATTAGATCCCATCCCTCTCTATTGCTGCGAGCATTTCAACCTGAAGGTCATCTAATTGTCCGCCGATATTACGAATTTTGTATACGAATTGGTTATACGCGATCACGGCAGGAATTGCAGCGAACAAACCGAACGCCGTTGCGATCAAGGCATCGGCGATGCCCGGCGCCACGGCGCGTAGTGTTGCCACATTGGCATTGGCCAAGCCGGCGAATGAAGTCATGACGCCCCAGACTGTTCCGAACAGCCCCACGAACGGCGCGACCGACGCGGTGGTCGCCAAAAAAGTCATGCGGTTTTCGAGCCGGGTCAACTGCGCGGCCGCAGCCCGTTGTAGCGTCCGTTGGAGCGTCGTGGAAGTGATTGCGGCCGTCCTTAGGGCAAGCCCCCCTTGCGACTGGGACCTTCTTGCCGGCGGTTGCAGCAAATCCGCCCCAGCGTTAAAAACGGGGACCAACGGCGTGAAGCGTAACGTCTCGGATGCCGTGCTGATTTCCGAAAGACTTTGGCCTTTCCGAAAAATTTTCCAGAAAGTCTCGGACTCGCCTTGAACCTTTCGCAACAGAAGGGACTTGGAAAGAATGATTCCCCAAGACCAGATGGAGAAAATCAGCAGGACCGCCAGGACGAATCGTGTGACCGCCCCGGTGTTCCGGAGCAATGCGATCAAGTCTATTTCATTCAAATTCGTCTCCTTGAGTTAAAAATTAATCCTCTGCCATTGAAAGATCAACCCTGTTGGCTTATAACGCCCGATATGCTGCGGTTTTTGCGCGTCCGCAATTTCGCTCTCATCGATCAGCTCGAGATCCATTTTGAAGGCGGTTTCAACCTCATTTCCGGCGAAACGGGTGCCGGCAAATCCATCATTGTGGACGCGCTGGGCCTGCTTGCCGGATCCAAGGCCTCTGGCGAAATGGTTCGCAGCGGTGAAAGCCGGGCAATCGTCGAAGCCATCTTCGAAACGGATTTGACATTCGAACTCGAGCGGCTCGGACTCGATTCGGAAGGCTCCGAAGTCATCGTTCGACGCGAAATCTCACCCGACGAGCGCAATCGCGTTTACATTAATAACCAGCCCAGCACGGTCTCTGCTTTACGCGAGCTTGCGCCTTTGCTGCTGGATATCCATGGCCAGCATGAGCAGCAGACACTACTCGATAATGCGAGTCAACTCGCGTTGATCGACGCCTTTGCCGATTCGACGAACCTGGCGGCAAGAGTACGGGAACTTTTCCTCTCGGCTCAGCAGGTCGAAGCAATACTGGCTGAGATTACCTCTGAACATACAAGAAAGGTCGAACGCCTCGACTTGCTCAGCTTCCAACACGACGAAATCCAAAGGGCCAATCCTAAAACCGGCGAAACTCAACATGTCCGTGAACGGCTTGAAATATTAGCAAACGCCGGAAAATTGCTGGAAGCCGCGTCGCGCGGCTACGAAGCGCTGTACGAGTCCGAAGCCTCGGTTCTATCGTTACTCGCGCAGACGCAGCGTGGTTTGCGGGACGCCGCGCAACACGATGCTCGTTTGCAACCGATTCTCGAACAAACTGAGGCAGCGCGAATCTCGATCCAGGATATTGCCTATGCGCTCCGCGATTATGCCAATCAGGTAGAGGCCGACCCACAGGAACTGGAGCGTCTTCAGGCGCGATTGGCCGAGCTTGAGCGGCTACATCGAAAATACGGGCCGGACCTATTCGACCACCTCCAGAAGGTAAGACGCGAGATGGACAGTATAGGTCTGACGGAAATTAAAAAAGAGGAACTTCAACAGAAAATAACTTCTTTGCGGAGGGAGTACTCCGAGGCAGCCTTCTCACTCAGCGAACACCGGCGTACGGCATCCAGCAAGCTGGAATCAGCGGTTGAGCGTGAACTGAAGTCGCTGGCGATGCCTCACGCTCGCTTTACAATCGCGTGGACGGACCTGAAGCCGGGCCGCTCAAGCGGGGTTGATCGCCCGGAATTTCTAATATCGCCCAATCCGGGCGAGGAACCCCGCCCACTGGAGAAGATCGCGTCGGGCGGCGAGCTTTCGCGGGTCATGCTGGCACTGCGGACGGTTTTGGCCGTGGACCGGTCGCACAAGACGCTCGTCTTCGATGAAGTCGATGCTGGAATCGGGGGAAAAGCAGCTGAAACCGTTGGTCAGAAGCTGAAAGAACTTTCGTCGCGGTACCAGGTCCTGTGTGTTACCCACCTGGCGCAGATTGCCGCCTTCGCCAGACATCAATACCGGATTGAAAAGCTCGTGCTGGATGGAAGGTCCGTCACGCGCGTCGGGGGTTTGACGGGTGATGCGCGGGTGGAAGAACTGGCACGGATGATGAGCGGATCGCGAGTGACCGACGCCGCGCGGAAGCACGTGAAGGAGTTGCTTAAAGCGGCCAGCGGGTGAAATCGATTCCGTACCTTGCATTTAGTCCGCGAAAGTATATACATTGCAGTAAAGTAGTTGCATAGGGAGGAACCCGTGGAAGTCGAAATGAAGATCCGGGGCCTGATGATGGATCCGATCACGAACATGCCCATTGTGATCCTGAAGGAGGCCTGCGGAAGCGGAATCCTCCCGATCTGGGTCGGCGTATATGAAGCCAACGCAATAGCGCTTGAGATCGAAAAGGTGGTCACCCCCCGCCCGATGACGCACGACCTTCTTAAGAATGTGCTGGTCGGACTGGATGCCAATGTACGCAAAATCGTCGTCACGACTATTAAGGACGATACGTTCTACGCTGTAATTTGGCTGGAG
>QHXC01000673.1 GCA_003222815.1 Acidobacteriota bacterium
GTCTCCTTCGGTACGTAATAGAACGTTTGCAAGAATAGGGATTGTTGTCTTACGTTCTACAACTCCCTGAATGAGTGTAAGCTCCTGTAAAAGATCGAACTTTCTGACTGTAAATTCCATAGGGTTATTTAATACTCCTATCAGTAGTCGTGTGAATATTGTTACTCAATTGGCTAATCCTAATGGAACTCTCACCTTGGAAAAAACAGATCTTGTGGATAAGGAACTAGTATATCTGTGGAATAAGTGTGAGAAAACCTGACCCCACGGATTTCCACATCTTGTAACCATAGCGGACAAAAACTTTATTGAAATGAATCAATGAGTGCTTGTATTCGCTTGTCCAACACTTGATCGTGCCGTCGCATGAGTTCAATCTTCTTGATTGAGTGTAAAACCGTGGTGTGATGTTTATTTCCAAACTCTCGTCCGATTTGCGGCAAGGAAACTCCCGTTAGTTTTTTGCATAGATACATACAGATTTGGCGTGGTTCAGCCACGGACTTGGAGTTGTTTTTTGATTTTAACTCCTGAACACGCATTCCGAAATGATCGGCTACGGTCTTCTGAATCATTTCGATGGTCACTGCCCTCTCGCCCGGGCCGAGGATATCATGCAGAGTTTCCTGGGCCATCTGCAACGTGATCTCGGAACCGCGAAGCGAACAGAAGGCAAGTAGTCGAACAAGTGCTCCTTCCAGTTCACGAATGTTCGACTTAATCTTGCTTGCAATATACAGTGCGACGTTGTCCGGCACGCTAATGTTCTGCCGCTCGGCCTTCTTCTTAATGATTGCTATTTTCGTTTCGAGGTCAGGAGGTTGGATATCCGCAATCAAACCCCACTCAAATCGCGAATGTAACCGTTCCTCTAAGGTAGGTATCTCCCGCGGAGGACAATCCGCCGAAATGATGATCTGTTTGTGAGTGTCATAGAGCGAGTTGAATGTATGAAAGAATTCCTCCTGAGTGCGCTCCTTTCCAGCGATGAACTGGATATCGTCAATCAGTAGGACATCGTTGTTACGATATCGTTCTCGGAAACTCAGCAGCTTGTCGTAACGAATTGCATTGATCAATTCGTTTGTAAATTTCTCCGTAGAAATATACGTCAAACGGAGTTCCTTGTTTCCCAGCTTGATCATCTGGCCGATCGCGTGCATCAGATGCGTCTTGCCAAGCCCGACGCCACCATACATGAATAGTGGATTGTAGGCCTTGGATGGTTTCTCGGCTACAGCTAGCGCTGCAGCATGCGCGAACTGGTTCGATAAGCCTACAACAAACGAATCGAACGTATATTTTGGGTTAAGCGTGTTATCTATAGATTCAAAATCCAAGCGACCCTGAGCCGGTAACTCGAGGGATTCAGGAGGTGTTTTTTCCGTGATGTAAATCACGCTGATGTCGCCAATGCCAGCCAACTTAGCCGCCTCGAGAACGACATCGATATGGTCATTCAACCAATCCTGAAAAAACGTGTTTGGAACACGCACGTAAAGCGCCTTCTCGTCGTGTTTAATGAGTTGAGTGGGTTTGAACCACGTGTTGTAGCTTTGTTGATTAACCTTTTTTTCAACAATATCTAAAACTTGTTGCCAGGTATTCATGAAGTGACCACTTGTGAAGGGATAAGATTTCCACAACAATTTCCACACCTGTGGGAAAGTCGTCCCAATCGGTCCGTGGCTTTCCTCAAAAGAGGTGTCGTGTGGCGTGAGAAACGGCGAAAGGGTAGCACTTCCGCTTCTCGTTTTCAATCATGAAACCGCTGCTTTTCTCGGACGGGTATGTTAAAATTTAAGGTTTTCGAAGGAGCGTGAAGAGATGCCGCTGAGAACCTATCAGCCGAATAATCGACGGCGCGCAAAGACTCATGGATTCCGGCAGCGCATGAAGACACGTGGAGGTCGGCTCGTGCTGAAAGCAAGGAGAGACAAGGGTCGTAAGCGGGTCTCGGTCGAGCACTATTGAGTGCTTCGATACAGTGCTCATCCAAAAATCGGCCGCATCTCCAAAGGGTTTAAAATTGCGGAATGCGGGTGAGTTCAGGGTTGTATATGAGAGGGGCGCAAGGAAGGTTTCGCGCTCCTTTGTGCTGTTTGCGCTGCCCAATGGGCTAGAGCACAGTCGTTTCGGTCTGACAACCCCGCGCAAATTCGGGAAAGCCCACGACAGAAACCGGGTCAAGAGAAGGGTTAGAGAAATTCTCCGGACATCACGGGCACTTATCCCTGCCGGATTTGATTTCGTGGTGAACCCTCGTCGTTCCGCAAACGAAAGGAACTTTGGAGAACTGCGTTCGGAGTTAGTGACTCTCCTCGGAGCAGATAAATGAGGGCAGTTCGAGTTGTCATTCAGATGCTTTGCTTGAAGGCGCTGCGTCTTTACAAGCTTATTGTGTCACCATGGTTGCCGTCTGCTTGTCGTTTCACTCCGACATGCTCCGAATATGCCATTGGGGCTATAGAACGGTACGGGTTGATTAATGGTGTGGTCCAAGCGATAAGGCGACTTCTCCGCTGCCATCCCCTGCACTGCGGTGGATTTGATCCTTTGAAATAAGAGTTTTGATTCCTGATGGAAAGACGGATTATTCTTGCATTAGTGTTCAGGCTCCTGCGGCGACGGCGAAGACTTCTGTTGAGAGCGCGAAACCGATAGGACCGCCCCACCCAGACCAGACTATTCGCGCCGAAAAAGCGGAGGATCTGGTAGTCGATACCCCTCTGTACACCGCGACCGTGTCAAACATCGGAGGTGTGCTGAAAAGCTACAGGCTCAAGGCGTATTCCGATGCCGAAGGCCATCCCATCGAGCTGATTGAGCAGAATGCAGGGAACAAATTGGGTTGGCCATTGACGCTAATAACGGGCGATCCCACCCTGGACGAAGCGCTAGCCAAGGCGAGCTTCCTGGCCCAACGTGAACGCAATCGTGTTTCGATGGAGTTTGCCTCCAATGGCGTGTCGGCGCAAAAATTGTTGCAGTTTGATCCGCAAAACTACGAGTTCTCTTTCGCTACGACGCTTACGAAGGACGGAAAAAGCGTTTCGCATGCGGTGGTCTGGCAGGGGGGATTTGGCGACCAGTCGATCACACCAGATCCCGCCAAGAGAAATGCCGTATATGAAGTAGAAGGCACTTTCAAAAGGACCAGTCTGCGCAGCATTAAAGAGACGCAGGACTTCACCGTTGCTAGCGCGGGTGTCGAGGATCAATATTTCCTCGCCATGTTCTTGTCGCCTGAAAGTCCCATTCCCGTGAAGATCGGTAAGCAGGAATTTACGGGTGCTGACGGTAAAGCTGTCGCCGAACTCCATCTCTCTGCGCGGATGCCGGATTCGAAACCGCTGCGAGTGTACGTTGGCCCCAAAGATCGTCAGTGGTTGAGCACGGCGGAGCCGCGTCTTGTTTCCGTCATCAGCTACGGGTGGTTCGAATTTATCGCTCGTCCGCTACTATTCTGCTTGCTGTTCATTCACAGCTACGCGGGCAATTTCGGCTGGTCTATTATTCTCCTCACGCTGGCGATCAATTTCCTGCTCTTCCCGTTGCGGCTCAAGCAGCAGGTTTCAATGCAACAGATGCAGAAGATTCAGCCGCAGATGAAAACGCTGCAAGACAAGTACAAGAAGCTCAAATCCACCGACCCCAAGCGGGCCCAACTCCAAACTGAAATGATGCAGCTTTACAAGGAGCATGGTGTCAATCCGATGGGTGGCTGTTTCCCACTACTACTACAAATGCCGGTGTTCTTTGGCCTTTATAGCATGCTGTCCGTTTCTATCGAGTTGCGGGGGGCACCTTGGATCTTATGGATCAAGGATTTATCACAACCCGAGCACTTATTCCTCCCCATTCTTCCCGTTCTTATGGCGGTCTCTATGATCATTCAGCAGAAGATGACTCCTACAACTGTCGATCCGGCTCAAGCCAAGATGATGATGATCATGCCGGTCATGTTCTTGTTTATGTTCCTGTGGGTGCAAAGTGGTCTGACGCTGTATTGGCTAACCAGCAACATGGTTGGGATTGGCCAGCAGTTCTTCATCAACAAGTATTGGTCCCCGCGCGCCGACAAAAAGCTTCGCGATCGATCAAAATCAAAAGAAGCGCGTGACAAGTGAGTTATGCGGGAAGATCTGCACAAGATCATTTCTGGTGACGAAACTGTCATTGCGATATCAACCCCTCTGGGCCGCAGCGGCGTGGGTGTGGTTCGCATGTCCGGCCGGGATGCGATCGGGATCGCCCAGCGCTTTTTCAAATCACATTCCTCGAATTCCCATTTGGAGCATCGAACGGCCGTTATCGGCACCTGGACGAATGAAGACGCTGAACAACAGGTCGATGAAGTTGTCGTTACACTTTTTCGCGCACCGCAGTCTTATACGGGCGAAGACGTCGTCGAGATCAGCGGGCATGGCAATCCGTTAATTCTCGCGCGAATCGTAGAAAACGCGCGCACTGCCGGCGCGCGGATCGCGCTGCCCGGAGAGTTTACGATGCGGGCTGTAGCGCATGGGAAGATGGACTTGATTCAAGCAGAAGCGGTTCGGGAGTTTATCGAAGCACAGACCGAGCAGCAGGCAAAGACAGCGTTGAGACAGATGGGGGGTTCTGTCTCGAATCGAATCCGGCCAATCAAGGAAAAACTTCTCGATATCATTGCCCATCTGGAAGCGGGCATTGATTTCGCGGAGGACGACGTCGATGTTCCCGACAATACGGCGATTGTTCATATGATCCATCCGTTGGGCGAGGCTCTGGAAAATTTGGAAGAAACCTTCGGCTATGGAAGACTGCTCGTCGAGGGGTTCCGGCTCGCG
>QHXC01000674.1 GCA_003222815.1 Acidobacteriota bacterium
GAATCCAGTGGTTCGCGTAGAGAATCCCCAGTTACTGTCGCGTCCTCAGTTGTGTGCCGCGAGGTTGTGGGCATATTGCCTCGTTACTGTATTTGAAAATGAAAGGGAGTGTGCATTCCGCCGGAATAGGAAGAGCAAGCTCGGTGCCACCGCCTTCCGGCCACCAAAGCCCAATGAATTCCGGCGATTAGCCGGGCACGGCCAGCGGTTGTTAAGAATGTTGCTACCGGAACGGGATCAAAATCGCCCATGCTAAGATAGTGGTTTTCGAGGGAGACCAGATGACGACTCGCTCCGAGCTCAAATCATTCCTTGACGATTTGAAACTTCAATTCCTGGAAGCTCCCGCAACGACGACCGTGGAGAGGACGCTCAGCGCGAAACTGGACGATGTGATCCGCGAGATCTGGGCCGACTACAAGCCGTCACAACCTTTCGCGTTGCTGGCGATTGGAGGTTACGGACGAGCGACGCTGCATCCTGGATCGGACATCGACCTCTTGTTCTTCTTCAAAGACAGAATCGACGAGGACACGATCAAGACCGTCTTGCACCCGTTGTGGAACTTGCAATTCAAGGTCGGTCACCAGATTCGACACGCAGCAGATTTCGACAACTTCGATGAAGGCCAGATGGAATCGTATACCGCGTTCCTCGATTCGCGGTTTCTCTTCGGCGATCCTGAAATCGCGGGCGAGTTCGAAAGCGAAATTCTGCGCGGGTTGATCCGGCGGCACCGCGTCCGTTTTCTCAACGCCCTGGCGGCCATGAAGACAGCGCGGTATAAGCAGTTCGGCGACACGATCTTTCAACTCGAGCCCGATCTGAAAGAGGCGCCGGGTGGGCTGCGCGACGTACACTGGGCCGGATGGGTTCGGAAGGCTTTGGAAGCCAGCAACCGCCATCCTATCCCTTCCGATGCGTTGAAATTCCATCATTGCATTCGAAATTTCCTTCATTTCAGTTCGACGCGTAATTTCAACGTCCTGTCATTCGAATTCCAGGAGCAAATCGCGGGCATACTCGGGTACAAGGACTCCGAACGTGGTGAGGCCGCCGAAAACCTGATGCGCGACTACTTTTTGAAAGCGGGCGAAATCGCACGCAAGGCGAGCTATTGGGAGGAAGCGATCGTGGGCAGGCCGAACAGCATCAGCTTCACCACCGATTTTGCGGATCCATTTGAGATGATAGCCGCCTTTGCGGAGGCGCATCGAGAGATGGCGCGGCTGGACGCGGCCACGCTCTCCGCCATTCAGCGGCGGCTCGTCGCCGTCGATGGCGTACTCTGCAACAATCCCCGCGCGGGCCGTGCCATTCTGGAAATGATGAAAGACCGGGCAGGTATCTACGACACGCTGCTTGCGATGCACGAGGTCGGTTTGCTGGGAAAAATTTTTCCCGATTTCGAGGAAATCCGCTGCCGCGTTATCCGTGATTTCTTCCACAAGTACACTGTTGATGAGCATTCGCTCATCGCCATTCGCAACATCGAAGAGCTGCCTTCGGCGCATCGGTTCGCAGGGCTGCTGAATGAATTGGAACATCCGGAGTTGCTTCTGCTTTCCTTACTGTTTCACGACATCGGCAAGTCGCATCGGCACGATGAAGGCAATCACGTGCATCCGAGCACGGAAGGCGTGAAAACCATTCTTCAGAAGCTGGAATTGCCGGAGGAGCAGGCGGGAAAGGTGGTCTTCGCCATCAAGAATCACCTCGAGATGTCGAAGATCATCATGCGGCGCGACTTCAGTGACGACGAGGTCATCAAGCAATTCGCCGATCTCGTTGGAAACACCGAGAACCTCCGGATGTTATGCCTCCTGACTTACGCTGATGTGAAGGCCGTGAATAACGAAGTCCTGACACCGTGGAAAGAAGATCTCATGTGGCAGTTGTATGTTGAAACGTACAACCGCCTGACGCTGGGCCTGGCCGACGATCAATACCTGCAACAGCCGGCGCTCGAGACCGATATTGCAGAAATCGCCCGGTTGCTGCCCTCGCGAACGCAACCGCAAGACATCCGGAACTTTCTGGATGGGTTTCCGAGACAGTACTTAAAGAACACACCGAAGAAGCAGATCGCCGAA
Organism: Acidobacteriota bacterium; assembly: GCA_003222815.1. Lineage (GTDB taxonomy): Bacteria > Acidobacteriota > Terriglobia > 20CM-2-55-15 > 20CM-2-55-15 > 20CM-2-55-15. The sequence goes on from QHXC01000674.1 coordinate 2,094, forward strand.
CATTTCTTGCTTTCACGCCAGCTTTCGGCGCGACCGATGGTCATGCATCTGGCCAAGAGCGACAGTGTATACGAGTTGCTGGTCATGACAGCGGATCGTCCGTTCCTATTCTCAAAGATTACGGGCGTCCTTTCGTATTTCGGGATGAATATCGTGCGTGGGCAGGCGTTCTCGAATCGCCACGGAACGATTTTCGATTTGATCGCGTTTGAAGATCCGGATCGGTATTTTGAAAAGAATCCATCCGAAGAAGATCACTTGGCCGGACTTCTGACCGACGTCATTAATGAGACGATACAATTGGACGCCCTTCTTCAACGCAAGTTTTCGAGCGTCGTATTTCGGCAAAAGAAAGGCCTCGTTGTTCCGACCACAATTCATTTTGATGATGTTTTCTCGGAGCGCTGTACGATCATGGAAATTGTCACCCAGGACGCTTTCGGCCTTCTGTACCGGACCGGTAAGGTGACTTCCTCGCACGGTTGCAACATCGAGGTGGCCTTGATCACCACAGAAGGTCATCGCGCA
>QHXC01000675.1 GCA_003222815.1 Acidobacteriota bacterium
CAATTGAGACAGGAACGGAAATAATCGCTGACCTGGCCAATCCAATCGTTTCCGTGACAAACCCAATTTTCTGGACGACGAAGAAAACCTTCTCACGGGCAAAGACAATCCTCTTCGCGACAGAGAAATGTTTCTTCAAGCCAAAGTCAATGGCGGCTTGTACCACACGGATATCCGCGCCTCCGGGGCTCCGAATCACGATCCATGAGACCTTAAGGCGACCTTCGAGGGCATGGTAATCTATTACAACAATCGGGAAGACACCCTGCGGGTGCTGGCAAAATATCACGGCATGACCGACCGGTTTGAATCGGCGAAGCTGCGACTGGAAATCAAAATTGATTTGAGGGGAGGAGCGGCATAGAATCCCGCCCCCGAAGATTGAAAACGAATATCCCGGCGCAACGAGAAAGAACCGGAGAAAGGTAAACAAGACAATGAAAGTCACGATGTCCACGAGAGCCAACATGTATAGATATGCCTGGGCGATGGTCCTGATGGTTACTCTGGCGGGTGTCTACTCTCATTTGTCGAGCAGTTCCCTGGCCGCAGAGGACTCCCTACTGGGCGGCAGGGTTACTTCTTCCAGTGGACAGCCTTTGGCGGGGGTTCCGGTCCGGGCTCATCGTGAGAACAGCAATATCGCGGTGAGTGTGTACACCAACAGCCGTGGGGATTACTTATTCCCGGGGTGGTCCGATTTGTTTGCCGGTTCCTATTCGATCGGCATCGACCTTCCGGATTTCGAGCCGGTCCGGCGGGAAGCCGTCGCGCTTTCAGCCGGGAAAACGGCGCGACTCGACTTCACCTTGCCGCCCCGGCAGCCGTCAATCACAGACGCGACGGCGTCGGAAATCGTGGCTGCTCTGCCCGGCAGCAATGACCAAAAGCATTTACTGATCCAGTGTGACAACTGCCATTCGTTGCAGTTTGCGTTACGGACGCCGCGTACGAAGGAAGGATGGACTCAGATCATCCGGCGGATGGCGGGGGAAAGAGCCGTCTCGCGGGAAACGCCCGGAACCCGGGCGTTTGGCCAGAAAAAGTACGTTGAACCACTGGCCGAATACCTGGCTTCGGTTCGCGGGCCGGGTTCCTCGGATCAGATCCCGTTTCAGGTGCGTCCCCGGCCAACAAGTGAGGCTGCCACTCGCCTTGTCGTGACGGAGTACGACATCCCGAGAGGCGGGAACCGGGAACCGAATGTAATTCGCGGCGACCGGCGGTTTGCCTGGCCTCACGACATCGTGTTAGATCCGAAGAGCCCGTATGCCTATTACACGGACCATTTCAGCTACAGGCTGGGCCGGCTCGACCGGGGAACCGGTGAAATCAAGGAATTCCCTTATACCGTTCTACCGGGTATGGGAAGGGAAGGGATGGGGATAGTGGCCGAGGGACAACAGCGTGCCGGCAATCCCGGGGGCGGAGCGCATGACATCGCGTTCGATCCCGACGGCAATGTTGTATTTGGTATGGGCGGAGGCACCGTTCGATTCAATCCCAGAACTGAAGAATTCACACCCTGGGCTTCGGGCAGCAACATGTTTGGGATGGATCCGGCCGGCAAAGTTTGGTACCTCGACAACGGATTACACAAGCTCGACCTGAAGAGTGGCGAGGTGAAGAACTACACGGTTCCTCCCGGGACTGATGATGACACCTATGACATGGAGACGGATGCGCAGGGCCGCTCGATCATGAACCTTTTCCGCCTGGGCAAGATTGGCCTGTTTGATCCCAAGACGGAAGAGTTTGCGGCCTATCCCACGCCGACGCCCGGCTCAGGGCCGCGGCGCGGAGAGATGGACGCGCAGGGTCGCTTATGGACAGCCCTCTACTGGGCGGGCCGGATTGGCCGGTTCGACCCCAATAAACGCGAGGTCACCGAATATGCGCTTATCCCTGGCAACAAGCCCTATACCCCACCGTTTCCGTCGCCCTACACCGTTGCCGTCGACGATAAGAACCAGATCGTTTGGACGACGGACTTCAATAGCAGCCGCCTCTACCGTCTGGACATGAAAACCGCGGAGTCCACGGAATTCTTCATGCCGGCTCCGTATGAAGTCCGCGATCTGACGGTCGACAAAACTGCCGGCCGTCCAACTCTATGGATTCCCGCTTACCGTCCACCTTCTCGGATGGTTAAAGTGCAGCTTTGGTGATCGAAAAACTTGAACTGCAAACCGCGCGGTCATAGAATGCGCCTATGCAACTACTCATCTTTTTGCTTGTTCTACCGGTTTCGCTGTTCGCTCAGCAAGCGGGCGGGCGCGGGGCAACTCCTCAACCCGCTGCGAAGAACCTCAAACTGCTCGCGCCGAACACCGATATTCCCTTCGTCATGCAAAGCATCAAAGAGGCGCTGGGAGTGGAGTGCGCGTATTGTCATGTGCAAGGCGATTTCGCGGCTGACACGAATCCCAAGAAGGAAATTGCACGCAAGATGATCGCCAGGGTGCGGTTGATCGATACCAGCCTCCCAAGCAGCGCCGGAGTTTTTCCGGATGGCTATCACGCAGTGGATTGCAGCACGAGCCATCGGGGAAGCGTATAGCCGGAAAACACGGTGCGGACTCGCTGATGGGCGAGTTCCGCGACGCGCTCAACGTGGACTGCAACTACTGTCACGGCGGGGGACGGCCTCAGGAAGTAGACATCAACCCGCGGAAGGATATCGCGCGCAAGATGATCATGCTGGTGCGGCAGATCAATTCGAATTTTCCCGGCACTGGCGTCTTCCCCGTGGGCGATCAGGCGGTAACCTGCTGGACATGCCACCGCGGCGACACGCACCCGGTGAGCCTGAGCAACAAACGATACGACCCGCCCGCGCCAAAGCAGTAGGCGGCGAAAGCGTTCCTGGTTGTTCCCAGCTAAATTGCGAGGTCGAATTGAAGGCACCGCTGAGCCTGAGAAGGTGTTCAGGATAGCTCCTTCGACTTTCGACGCAGAGAAAGTGTTGGACAGATGCAGGTTTTTTGGCGGAAGGGTTACCTCCGAATAGTTTCGGGGCGCCATGGCCCGCCATCGCCAAACCAAAAAACACTCTGATGATGAGTTCCCGGCATCCTAAACATTCTCTCCTTCTCTTTATGTCTTCTCAGAAGTCAATCGAACCCATACGGCCGGAGCGGTAGTCCTCGAAGGCTTCACGAATTTCCTGCGGCGTATTCATGACGAACGGCCCATAACGCGCGATCGGTTCATTCAGCGGCCGGCCACCGATGAGCAACACGCGAGCTGAGGACTGGTTTTCGAGCGGCGCTTCAATCCGGATTTCATCACCATCTCTCTCAAAAGGAACCATGTTGCCGCGCTGGACTTGGGCAGTGTGACTGCCGAAGAGGACCGGACCCTCGATGACGTAGGCGAAAGCGTTGAAATCGCGCGCTACAGGCTGAACGACTTTGCCTCCCGGTTTGAGCATGAAATCCAGATAGAAAATCGGCGTGCGCGTTTCAACGACGGCTCGAGCCCCGAGCGATTCACCCGCCACGACGCGCACTGCGACGTTTCCATCAGACGTCCTGGCGGAGGGTATTTTCTCTGCTGGGATCTCCTGATAGTGCGGACGGATCATCTTGTCTGCCTTCGGAAGGTTGACCCAGAGCTGCACGCCGTGAAGCGTTCCTCCGGTCTGTTGAAATTCCTTCGAAGGCTCTTCGGAGTGGATCACGCCGCGGCCCGCGGTCATCCACTGGACGTCGCCTGCGGCCAGCTTTCCTTCGTGGCCCTGCGAGTCCTTGTGACGGAAGCTTCCGGACAGCATATACGTCACTGTTTCGAAGCCGCGGTGCGGATGATCCGGAGCGCCTTTGGCTTCTCCGGCCCGGACATCCATTGGCCCCATTTCGTCGAGCAGAAGGAATGGATCGAAATCCGACAATGTGCCGGAAGGAAACGGCCTGTGAACCAAAAAACCCGCGCCTTCCAGCGTGGGGGTGCCTTTGATGACATCAGAAACGGAACGAATAGCCATGATCGTCTCCTTGCTTCGTTCGTCACTTTTTGTCTACTTGGGCGCCCGGCCGGTGAGCTTGAGAAACGTCTGGTTCTCATGGCAGATGAATTCAATCATTTCCGAGCCGTCTGCCACAATCCGCTGGAGGACTCTGACGGTAAAGGGCCGGGTATACGCCTTCGGGTCGTCGACCGTGAGCTCGATGTCCAGTAGTCCGTAGTTCACACGCCGGAATCGCTCGGTTAACTTCATCGCTTCTGTATACGGGCTGCCCCTGTGATCGAGCCATCCGACGCCAAGGTAAGTGTCAGGCAGCCCGACACCCCGGATATTGTTCGGATCGACGCCGTGGAAATTGTTCGACTCGATCACAAGAGTGTCGCCTTCCCATCGTCCGATGGAGTAACCGTGCCAATACGGCTGTACCTCCCCCTGAGGCGGAAGAGAACGGCCGTCCATGTATATGTTGCGCAGGCCGTAATTCGACTCGGAGATGTAGATCATCTGTCGCGGCGTCTGGACGATCTTTAGTGGCTGCGGATCGATGTGGTATTGAAGGGGACCTTGTGGCAGGCAAAGCCCGTCAGGATCGTTCAAACCATTCTCTGCGGCGCGCTTCTTCTGGAGCTCCGCTGCCCATGGCTGGAACGGCAGCCCGTCTTTGAATCCCGCTCCCGCATTGCCGCCCTTCACCAGCGGAGGCCGGCCGGATGCTGGGCCGTTCGGCTCGGGATCGTCATATCGAATCCAGATGCCGGAAAAATCCGGCTTGCCATCGGTCGTTCGCGGCGCCGGTGCGGTGAGATCCGGCTTGCCGTCAGGCCCTTTCGGAACTCCTGGTTGAGGATACAAAGGCCACTGCGCGGATAGGGACGGCGACAGCGCCACAATGATGGCTGCCAACACCGACCCGGTGAA
>QHXC01000676.1 GCA_003222815.1 Acidobacteriota bacterium
GACGAGTTCGCCTTCGATTCGTCCGAGGGCTCTGAGAATCTCGTTGGCTGTGTCCATGGCGCCATCTCTCCTCTTGGTTTAGCCGCGGATTTCACGGATGATGCGATGGAAATCCGCAGCCTGGGTGATGCATCTGTGGTTACGGACACATGTGGGCGACCGGGTTGCTCCAATCGGTATAGCCAGTGGAACCGCCGACCGCGCGGACCTGGAAGGCGTAGGTCGTTCCCGGCGTCAGGTCGTTAATGGTCATGGACCGCGAATTGGTGAACAGCCCGGCGTTTTGCCAGGGGCTGGGCGTGCCGCCAGCGCCGAGGGTTCTCTCCGGGACGGGAACACATATTCAGACCTCCTGATCTCACCGGCGAAATTGGGCGGCTCAATGAAATCAGAATGAGCCAATAATGAATTGCGGAAGGGGCATGCGGCCTGTTAAGAAAGGGCATGCCACAACTGCAATTGCCGATGTTTCCGGTCGGGGTGACGGAAATCAACACGCGAGTCGCCGTTGAAGCCAAGGACGGTCGTGTTTGTTATATCCACGGACATCTGCCGGTTTTTCAGCACGACGAGAAAGACGTATGGAGCTTCCGGATGTTCACGAGTCAGATGATTGTGAATGGGACGGCGAAACCAAAAGAAATCGTGCAGACATTTCGGGTGCCGATGGGCACGGTGAAGAGATACATGAAAGTGTATCGGGATTATGGAGCGAAAGGTTTCTATGAGCCCAAGCCGCGACACAGTTCCGCATCGGTGCTGAATGGTGAAGTGCTGGAGCGAGCGCAGGAGTTGTTGGATGAAGGGCAGAATGTTCCGGAAGTGGGGAAACAACTGAACGTGTTAGCCAACACATTACACAAGGCGATCCGTGCAGGACGTCTGCGTCAGCCTCAAAAAAAAGCGAACGCACCTCGGTTGAAGTAAGCAACAAAAGCGAACGTAGCCAAATCGACAGCCAAGCGCCGATGGGATACGCGACGACGCGAACATTAGATCGCGTCGCGGCGGCGATCGGAGTATTGGAATCGGCGGCGATTGAGTTTGAAGCCACCAGCGATGTCGCTGCAGGCGGCGTGTTGATGGCTGTGCCGGCATTGTTGGCTCAGGGCCTGCTGGGCCACCGTCCGAAGAGCTACGAGTTGCCGAAAGGATTCTACGGGATCGACAGCATCTTTCTGTTGTTGGCGCTGATGGCGCTGGCGCGGATCGGGTCGGTGGAACAACTGCGCTACCAAGCGCCGGGGGAGTGGGGCAAAGTCTTGGGTCTGGACCGCATCCCGGAAGTCCGAACGCTGCGCGAAAAGATTGAACGGCTGTGTCGGGACTTGGGACGCGCCATGGAATGGAATGCCCAATTGGCCAAGGAATGGATGGCCCGGCAGGACAGCGCCGATCTGTATTTTTACTGTGATGGGCACGTGCGCGTCTATCACGGAGAACAAACTTCTTTGCCGCGTCATTACGTTGCACGGGAACGGCTGTGCTTGCGCGCGACAGCCGATTACTGGGTGAATGCCATGGATGGCCAGCCGTTCCTGTACGTCAACAAGGAAGTCGATCCGGGCCTGATCGCCACGCTGGGCAACGAAGTGATTCCGTGGTTGGAGAAGACGGTGCCCAAGACGGCCGAAATCGAGCACCGATTAACCGAAGACCCCCGCGCTCATTGGTTCACCGTCGTCTTTGATCGGGAAGGCTACAGCCCGGAATTCTTCGCGCGGTTGTTTGAAAAGCGGATCGCGATTTTGACCTACCACAAATTTCCTCGACAAGATTGGCCTGTTGAGGAGTTCACTGCCCATCGCGTTCAACTGGCTGGCGGCCAGGCCGTGACGATGAAACTGGCCGAGCGCGGCACGCAGTTATCCAACAAGCTTTGGGTCCGCGAGATCCGCAAACTCACCGACAGCGGGCATCAGACGACGCTATTGACCACCAACTTTCAAGCATCGATCGGAGGATTGGCCGTTTCGCTTTTCGCCAGATGGTCCCAGGAAAACTTCTTTCGATATATGAGAGAACATTATGGTTTGGATCGCCTCGTGGAATATGGAACCGAACTGATTCCTGAGTCGCTTGAAGTCGTCAATCCGCAGTGGCGCCGGCTCGACAGCCAGATTCGATCCAAGACTGGACAACGCTATCGTCTGAGTGCGGAATTCGGAGCCGTGGCCTTATCCGAGGGTCTTTCTGAAAACGAAGTGCAGATCTATGAGCAACGCAAAGGGCAACTGCAGGAACAGATTCAGCATCTGGATGTGGAGATCGAGGGTCTCAAACAACAGCGCAAGCAAACCGCGCATCATCTTCCCATCAAATCTCTACCCGAAGAGGAACGCTTCACGCGCCTGCGTACCGAGCGCAAGCACTTCATCGATACCATCAAAATGGTCGCTTATCGCGCCGAGACCAGTCTCGTTTCTTTGCTCCGCGAAAACTTGGCGCGTTCCG
>QHXC01000677.1 GCA_003222815.1 Acidobacteriota bacterium
TCGATGCCATCAAACTCTTCAACGAGGATCCGGACACGCACGGCATCGTGATGATCGGTGAAATCGGCGGCACCTCCGAAGAAGAAGCAGCGGCGTACATCAAGGGTAATGTGAAGAAACCGGTAGTCGGTTTCATCTGCGGCCAGACCGCGCCTCCCGGCCGGCGAATGGGGCACGCCGGTGCGATCGTCGCAGGCGGAAAGGGCACGGCTCGCGAAAAGATGGCGTCCATGGAAGCTGCCGGAATCCGCGTGCTGAGAAGCCCTGCGGATATCGGTGAAGCGATGCAGGCGAGCCTGAGATAGGCGCGTGGAACGAATGTTGAACAAGACCCTATTCCCCTCCTCGCCGAGGAGGGGAATACGTTTCGCACGAGGTAGTCATGTATGGAAAAGACGTTCACAGTTCTTAAACCGGATACGGTCAAGGCCGGAAGTACAGGCGCGATCATCGGCCGCCTCGAAAAAGAAGGCTTCCGAATCCGCGCGATGAAGATGCTGCACCTGACAGAGACGCAGGCCCAGGGATTCTATTACGTTCACCGGGAACGGCCATTCTTCGGCAGCCTCGTGAAGTTCATGACCGAAGGTCCCGCGGTCCTGATGGTTCTTGAAGCGGAGAATGCCATCGAGAAGCTCCGCAAAGCGATGGGCGCAACCGATCCGGCAAAGGCGGAGGAAGGCACGATTCGAAAGCGGTTCGGTACGAATATCGAGAGAAATGCGATTCACGGATCGGATGGGCCGGATACGGCAGCCTTCGAAATTTCGTATTTCTTTAGCCAACTGGAAATCGTGGGTTAACCGCGAACTTCGCCGATTTACACCAATGATATTCCCGCCATTGGCGTCATTCGCGGCTAGAATATCTGTATGGAGCAATTCGGACGATTGCTCATGGTGATGGGTGTCGTCATAGTCCTTGTGGGGTTTCTGTTGATGCTTGGGCCGCGGCTGCCATTCCGGATTGGCCGCCTTCCACTCGACTTCCATTATCAGCGCGGCAATTTCAATTTTTACTTTCCCCTGGGCACTTCCATCCTGGTCAGCGTAGTACTCACATTGATATTCAGTCTCTTGAATCGGAGATAGGCTTCGGAGATAAACTATGTGGATTGGTTTAGACGGGAGGAGTTCATGATCGGGAGAATTCAGGAAATACTTGGCAGTGATGCCCAGAATCTTTTGGCTCATCAATGCAAGACGATTCCCAGGGAGAAACTCCACCTGCCGGGCCCTGATTTCATCGATCGGATACACCTCGGATCGGACCGTCCGACTCGGGCGCTGGTGAGTCTGCAGCAGCTTTTCAGCTCCGGACGCCTGGCGGGGACTGGCTATGTGTCGATACTTCCGGTCGACCAGGGAATTGAGCACTCTGCAGGCGCATCATTTGCTCCGAACCCGGCATACTTCGATCCCGAAAACATCGTGAAGCTTGCAATCGAAGGCGGCTGCAATGCCGTGGCAACCACGCTTGGCGTGCTCGGTTCGGTCGCGCGCAAGTACGCGCACAAGATCCCATTGCTATTGAAGTTCAACCACAACGAGTTTCTCTCGTATCCCAACACGTTTGATCAGATCCGCTTTGCCAATGTCAAACAGGCATTCGAGATGGGTTGCACCGGCGTTGGCGCAACGATTTATTTTGGGTCCGAAGAATCGAAGCGGCAGTTGCAGGAAATTACCGGGATGTTCCATGAGGCGCACCAGCTTGGCATGTACACGGTTCTGTGGTGCTACCTCCGCAATGCGGCATTCAAGACGAAGGAAGCCGACTATCACGTATCAGCCGACCTTACCGGGCAAGCGAACCACCTCGGCGTCACAATCGAAGCCGATATTATCAAACAGAAAGCGCCTGAGAATAACGGCGGTTACAACGCTCTGAACTTCGGCAAGACCCACAAGAAAGTGTACTCCGACTTGACGACGGATCATCCCATCGATCTCACGCGATACCAGGTCGCCAACTGTTACATGGGCCGCGCGGGCTTGATCAATTCCGGTGGAGCATCATCCGGTGAGAGCGATATGAAAGAAGCTGTCAAGACTGCCGTCATCAACAAACGCGCCGGGGGCATGGGCTTGATATCGGGAAGGAAAGCGTTTCAGAGACCGATGCAGGAAGGCGTCGCACTGCTCAATGCGATTCAGGATGTCTACCTTGCGAAGGAAGTCACGGTAGCTTGACGAGACAGAGACCCTCACCTGCTTGCGGTCCCTCTCCCATTTGAAAGGGACGAGCGCTCGGCACCGAAGTGCCGAGCGGGTGTCGGATCCGCGTTCGCGG
>QHXC01000179.1 GCA_003222815.1 Acidobacteriota bacterium
ACTGCTCTTTGGAAAGTGAGAGAATCACCTGTCACACGCGCGTTACGGTCGTGGCGATAAGTACCGTTCACCGTCGGATCCATCACGCTCGCGGTTACGATCATTGCGGCTATAGCCGCCTGGAGCGCGAAGGAAACCTAACTATCTATTTACCTCAGCAAACCCGGCACCTGTCTAGAAAGCCAGCTTGAGCGCGAGCTGCATGATTCGCGGATCTAACGCGCTGGTGATCTGGCCTAGCGTGTTCCCATTATTCAGCGATGTACCAGGATTGGCGAATCGCGTGTGGTTGAACACATTGAATGCTTCCACCCGCAGATCCATCTTCGTGCTCTCAGTTATTCGGAACGTCCTCCAGAGTGCAGCGTCCACATTCCACGCCGACGGCCCGAGAATGGTGCCTCTTGCGGCGTTGCCAAGAGTTCCTGCAGGCTGCCGCGTAAACGCAGAAGTGTTGAACCATTGCTTGATGCCTGGATTAGCCACGTGCCAGTCCGCTGCGACATTGGGTCGATCTGATCCAAGTCCTGTGAGGGAAATATCGGTCCCATCGGTGATTGTCAGCCAGCTGCCGCTCCTGAACGTGTAAATCCCCGACGCCTGCCAATCGCTTGCGAGCCGCTGCAACCATGTAGAGCGGAATTGCGGAGTCGTGAAAACCAGAGAGGCATTCGCGATCTGGCGGCGGTCCGCCGCGCAGTTTCCCCATTCCGCGCGCCGGTTCTGTGTGTCCTGGTAGTAGTTGACGATATCCTGACCCGCTTCGCCCTGATTCAAGCAATGCGACCAGGTGTAGTTCGTGAGAACCGAAAAATGGTGGCTCATCCGATGCTGCAGTGTGAGCAGCAATGCGTTGTAGCTGGCATTTCCGGCAGTGTCGACCGTGATTGCACTGCCGAAGTACTGCCCATAGGCTTTCGCAAGTGCGAAAAACCTGCGTGCATTCGTGTTGCCGGTTGTCGAGCACGCCCCGTTTGCGGTGAGTCCATATTGGCCGGGCACGCAGCTTCCAGGAATGTAGACAGCCGGATTCATTTCATATCCGAGCCATTGATGAGTGGTCTGGTTTCCGAGATATGAGGCGGTAACCAGCCAGTCGGATCCCACCTGTTTCTGCACCGAGAGATTCCATTGCTGCAGATACGTCGCTTTGGCATCCGGTGGCTCGAAAACGTACGTGCCGCCCGTTGGGAATTGAAAGTCCTTCGGAAAGACCGTCGGCGCCGGAAACGGATTTCCGCCGGGATAACCTTGCCATGGATTCGAAAGTCCGCCGGGAGGCGTGTTGACTGTAATGGTGTAGCCCCAGGGCGGGTTCAATGGAATGTGCATGGTGTTCCAGAGATAACTCGAATCATAGAAAATGCCGTATCCCGCACGGATCGTTTCGGTGCCATGCCCTCTCGGATCGTAAACAAGACCGAACCTTGGAGCGAAGTCGAAGTATCTCGAGGACGTTGCGGCGTTCCCCGGGAAGCCCTTGTCGCCGGGGAATGTCAGGCCCGGCGGTGCGTTGATGAACGCTTGACTGACTTGTCCGGCATAGAATTTCGCCGGATCGAATTGTGAGGCATAACCGTATTTGGCTTCCTGCGGGACGAACGGATCCCAACGGATGCCGGCGTTAATCTGGAACCGCGGCGATACCTTCCAGTTGTCCTGGAAGTAGAGCGCCGGAAGATTCTGGTTTTCGCGTCCAACCTGTCCGCCGCCTTGCAACAACGTGTCGAGACGTCCCATAAGGAATGACGCGAGGGCATTACCCGTAACCGCTCCGTTGATCACGGACTGTCCATTGAACGTCATTCGGGGGTTCATCTGGAATGGCCCCAGCGCGTTCATTTGCGCATGCACGTAATTGAACCCGAACGCGAGCTGGTGCTTGTTGCGCGTCATGCTGACGTCTTCGGATACGTTGAAGAGGTTATTCATGACGTAGCCCGGAATCGAGTTGACGGTGAAGTATCCAGGAACCTGAAACTGACCAATATAGTTCTTGATTGGCGCCCACACGTTCGATCCCAGTTCCTGCGTTGTTGGAATGCCGTTCGCAGTGACACGTTGAACAGCTGAGCGCGAGAACCCAAAGCGGAACGAATTGACTGTATTCGTGTTCAAGAGATACGTGTCGCCCAGTGTTATGGACTGCACGCGATCCAACTGTCCCGGAGTGCCTGCTGTCAGCAGGTTGGTCTTGTCGTAATACGCCTGCAGCGTGTAATCCGTAATGAAGTATCTGGCGAAGAGCTGGTCGTTCGGATTTCGCTGCCAATCGACTCTCGTCACGGATTGGTATTCATTCGTATTGCGCGGAACGCCATATAAGACTTTGCCGCATTGGTCGGCGGAAACCGGGAGCAGCGCGGCGACCTTCAGTGCAATCGGATTGATTTGGCCCGGAAGCAGAATATTGTTGTTCGCAATCGAGGATGGCAAGTTGACCTGTCTTGCCTGGCACGGCGGAGCAAGGATGGTCTGAAAGTTTCCGTTCAGAACGTCGCGAGTCGGAACATATGCAGTATTGGTTGCGGGAGCCGTCCGCTCGATGGTTCCCTGATAGCCCTCGAAAAAGAACAGCTTATCCTTGACGATGGGGCCGCCCACGACGCCCCCGTACTGGTTTCGCTTCAGCGAGTCGCGAACCGGCGCGAAGAAGTTCCGCGCATTCATGGCGCCGTTTCGCACGAACCAGAAAGCGTCACCGTGTATCGCATTCGTTCCAGACTTCGTGACCGCGTTGACTGCTCCACCGGGATGACTTCCGTAATTTGCCGGAAGCGTGCTTGTTTCGACTTTGAATTCCTGAAGGGCATCGGGAAACGGAAGCGGTAGACCGACGTTCGTCCGCGAGTCGATGTGTGTGGCGCCGTCGAGAAAATAGTTTGTGGCATTATCCTGACCGCCTGCAATCGAGAAGGCGGCGACCGTCGGATAATTCAGATTGGTCGCGAGTCCACCGCCGGCATTTGGGTCTCTGGGAACCGCCGCGCCAAACAAGGCAATCAACTGCGTCACATTCCTTCCATTGAGGGGGAGTTCGGCAACACGCTGCTGGTCAATGACCTGCCCAATGACATTGCTGTGAGTCTCGACCATGTTCGCGTCTGCCTGTACCTCGAGCACGGATGTGACCTGTCCGACCTGGAGGACAACGTTGATCGTCGGGTTGCTGTTCACCTGAAGAACGATGCCCGATTGAACGTACGTCGAGAAACCGGCGAGAGACGCTTCCAGCCGATAGGGTCCGACCGGCAGGTTCGGAACCACATACGATCCTGTTTCGTCGCTAATGATTGTTCGCGGCGCCGTGGTGTCGGTATTCGTCACCTTTACTTCGACGCCGGGTAAGACCGCACCCGAAGAATCCCGGACGATTCCCGAGATTTGGGACGTCACTGTCTGTGCCAGTACTGCGGGACACAACAACAACGCCAGGAATGCAAGTCCTCGCAGATTTCTTTTCATTGGACCACCCTCTTTTTCATGTCGCGAAACCTGTTTAATTTGGCAATCGGAAAGCGACGAGCGCATCGGAAATTGGCCGTCCGCCACCTATAGCCGTGCCGCCGGAAGCGGCGATCACGACGTATTGCTTACTGTCCTTTCCCATGTATGTAACCGGCGTGGAATGGCCGCTGGCAGGAAGGTCTGCTACCCACAATTCAGTGCCCGACTTTGCATCGAAAGCGCGGAACCTGTGGTCATTCGTTGCGCCGATGAAAACCAATCCGCTCGCGGTGGCAATGCTGCCGCCGAGATTCTGCGTTCCGCTCTTCAATCCGACTTCACCTAGTTCGGCGAGCGACTCATTAATACCCAATGTCGATGTCCAGGCAATCTCGCCTTTGTTAACGTCAACCGCGACGAGAGCGCCATAAGGTGGCGCGTAGCACGGCACTGTAGCCCCACTTGGAAGTCGATAAGAGAACGCGCCAGTTCGGCGGTCAGTGGCGCCACCGCCATTCCCCGCGCCGCCGCCACCACCTTGACCGACCGGCGCTGGTACCCCGAACTGGCCGCCTCCAGGAGGAAGCGGTCCGGCCGACCGAAACGTACCGGTGTTGTGCACATTGATGAAGACCAGCCCGAGTTGCGGGTTGTAGGAAAGCGGTCCCCAGTTCGGACCACCCAGCGAAGACGGGAACGTGACGATCGATGCGTTGCGGAGGGGGCGCGCATACGCACTGCTCGCTTGGAGCTTGTTCTTGTCCCAGAAATCGGTGCAGTACTTCTCGATCTCCGGCGTCATTTTGTTGATGTCGTCACGTGTCATGCCGACGCGTGCGATCGGCCCCGGCTTTAATGGAAATGGTTGAGTCGGCCACGCCTGATCGTCTGGATCATCACTGCGTCTGACCGGCCGTTCTTCCATTCCAAAGATCGGCTCTCCGGTGACGCGGTCAAATATGTAGGCGTAGCTCATCTTGCCGGTCTGCAGTACGGACGGAATGACGCGGCCATCCTTGTGCACGTCGACGAGCACCGGCGGCGTCGGCAGGTCAAAATCCCACACGTCATGATGGATTAACTGGTGAAACCATTTCAGCTTTCCAGTATTCGCGTCGAGTGCGAGAAGCGTATTGGAGTAAAGGTTCTTGCCCGTTACGGCGTGATTCGCATCTCCGGTTGGTGCAAACAAAATACCGCGTTGTTCATCAACAACCATAGTCGACCAGACGTTAGCGCCGCTGCGGTCTTTCCAACTGTCGCCGGTCCAGTCTTCATGGTTGGGCTCGCCGGGTTGGGGGATCACGTGAAAGCTCCACACGAGCTTCCCCGTGATTGCATCCCACGCGCGAATGTCACCCCGCGGCTGTGGTGGTAGCCCCTCGCCGGGGCGTGCACCCCCGATGATCAGATTTTTGTATACAGTTAAAGGATTCGGGATGGTGAATGTCTCGCGGCGGCTTTCGCCCACAACATCAGATGCGACGTCTTTATAAACGTCCACCACGCCGCCGTTGCCGAAACTCGTGACGGGTTCGCCTGTTTTCAAGCCGACTGCCATGAGATAGCCCTTGTCTGTGGCAAAGAACAGCCTTGGTCCAATCGCGCCTGTTCCTGGCCAGTACGCCAGCGCTCGACCGTGAATATTGCGAGGCGATGTGTATTGCCAGAGGACTCTTCCGGTTTCGGGCGCCAGCGCCGTAACTGTCGACTTGACATTCGGGTCTCGCGGCGACCCTGGAGTCGAGATGTACATCACGCCATCGATGATCAGCGGCTGCACTTCGAAGCGGTAGTCCAGACCGAGACTGCCCGACGGAAGCGATCCCGCGCCGTAGTTGAAGGTCCACGCACGCGTCAACTGCGCAACGTTGGCAGGCGTAATCTGCGTAAGAGGCGAGAAATTCGAATTGTACTGATATTTCGGCCACTGGTTGACCGGGGGTTGCTGCCCGCGCTGGGCAACCGCGGCATGGCAGAGAATCAACAGGCCTACTATCGCGAGAAACCTACGCATGAAACTAACTTTACCTCTGACCCTGTCCTGTCGATGGTCGCGGAAATGGCTTCGGCGCGACATCGGCCTGCGTTATGCCCATTGCCCACTTGATGCCTTCGAGCATCATCTTCTGAAATCGCGGATCGTCCCAGGTCGCATCTGGATGGCCCCAGCCCACGTTGAACACACGGCCCTTTCCGTATTGCTTCGCCCAGACGACGGGAAAATCACCGTCGGCTCGCCGGGCACGGTTCATCGGGTCGAGTTTATCTGGATCGAGGCGCATGATGACGTGGACCTTTTCACGCGAATAAGGCGTCTTGAAAACCGGATGCTGGTCATTGAACATAAAAGGCGACAAACCGAACGCGTCGGCTCCTGGGAACTTTGGATCTTCCACAATGACCGCGGCGTTTGCGTTGAATTCCGAGTCCATATAGCCGCCGACCATTTCGCCGAACTCCGGCCAATTTGTGAATGCGACGCCGGTCGCATGGCCGACGATCAGGCCCTTACCGTCGTCACGAACGAAGGAGAGCAACTCGGCTTTCTGATCTTCCGTCAGAGTGCCGTAGCCGCTGGGCAGCATGAATAGAGCGTCGTAAAAATTCAGCGTCTTCGCATTGACATCCCGACCGTCATATCGTCCCTGGCCCTTGATCTGAGAATGAGTGATCAATTGCGAATCCGTGCGAATCATCGTCACGTACGTCCTCCAGTCGCGGCCAATGCGTTCCACCGTCGCCAGCGCGTGCGAGATCGAATCGTGGTGATAACCGGTCTGAACGTCCGCCACAGCAAGAAGTTTCTTCATACCCCGCCACGGGTCGACCGCCTGGCCTCCCCCTCGCCCCTGCCCCCATGCCGCGAGAGCAGTTCCGATGCCAACCATCAATAAACAAATGCGGTTGAACTTCATCTGCCTCCTAGTTCCGTTTCGGCGAGAAGCGCGTTGTAAAACTTCACGTCTCTCTGCAACAGCGATGTGAACTGCGACTTTGGCATTTCGAGTTTCCATTTGCCGAAGTCCGTACCGAGCATGTCGACGAGCCCGTGGCCAGGCACGCTCACGAAATATTCAAAATATGTCTCGAGTGGTCCCGAGAAACCGACGGAGTGAAAATAGGTGAAGACATCTTTGAAGTTCACCATACCTTCACCGGGCGGAACGAATTGCGTCACCCAAGGCCATGTTGGAGACGAGCCGTAACGGCTGGTTGTCGGATCGCCGGGAGCCAGGTCGGATTTCTTGACCCACCTGAAGTCCTTGAGCGAAAGCGCGTGAATGTGCTTATGCGCGAAATGACTCGTTTCAATCCACTCCGCCCCACCTCTTGCTGTGGCGTGGCCGACATCAAAATTGATACCCACATATTTGGGATCGAAGTCCTTCACCAGCAGCCACAGGTCCCATACGCCGCCACCGACATTCCCGGGCCCGGAATGCGTGTGATACATCGCGGTTGTGCCGTACTTCTCGTTGAGCTTCCCCAGGCTGGCGATGCGCGGTTTCAAGGCTTGCCACTGCTGGTTCAGGTCACGCGTGTAGTCATATCGGAAGCTCGGTGCGCGGTAGCGGCGAATACCGACGCTGCGCATGGTGTCGAGGATCGCCTCAACGCGAGGCGATTGTGCATCGACGATTGCAGTGATCAGCATGGGAGTCGCGAGGCCCGCTTTTCGTGCGATATCGACTGCCGTCGGCAAGTCGCGTTCGACATGCTCCGGCTCCATGTGGGCTCCGCGGCGAACTGTCCACGCAATTGCCCGGAAGCCCGCCTCAGCGGCCACCGCCGCACCCTCTTCCATATTGGTCCATTGGAGATGCCGGGAAACCAAGGCAAGCTGAGGCCGTTCCGGCGGGGCACCGCCTTGGGCGTGTGCTTCGGTAGAAAAGCCGCGCGAAAGCAGCGGCGCAGCAGCCAATAATTTCAACATCTCACGGCGTGAATACATATTAGGAAGCAGGCCCGATGCTAACGAACGCGAGAGAGTAACACAAAGCGTGTAACCGTTGTGTTACGGTATCAGATCAGGGTTTAGGTCAACCTAACGCTTGTGGGCACCCTGCAAATTCGACCGCGTGTTTTCGAGTTGATAGACGCCGACATCCGCAGGAACATCGGCGAGCAACGTCGTGGCCGCGGCCTGAACGAAGCGCGCCGAACTCCCTTCGATCAGGATCGTGTATGGCGGGCACATGTCCGTCGATTTGCGGAACGTCTTCTCGATGGTAGGGATGTTGCTGGCCGCCCCATCCGCGACACAGAAGTGCACACCGACGACGCCTGGCAGGCTGGCGATTTGCGGTAAGGCGGTCTCAATGAGCTCTTCTTCATTCTGTTTCGAGGCGCTGAATCGAAGTGTGGCAATGAAGCCGCCCTCGCCGGGACCTTCCGAATACCGCAGGTTGCAAACCGATCGGGACATGTTGCGGAAGTACGGCATCATTTTACGCGTCCATTCCGAAGGATTGTTCAACCGTTCGAGATATGCGGGGCCGACGACGACGCCAAGGTCTTCACCCTCATAGAAGCAGAAAAACTGCGGCGTCCCATGTACGGCTATATAGCGCCGGCCTCTGCGAAACCCGGGAATGCCCATTCGCTCGGGCATATGTTCGCGATTGTGCCATTCATAAAATTCCGCCTGTCCTTCCAGCAGAATGTCGTGCCAGATCGCCACAATACCTCGTCCCGCAAGATTCATGGATACCTCCGAAGCTGAAACGAGGCGATGCTAGCACGAATAAATCTCCCCATAACCTGTGTAACCGTGTCGCTACCGTGTCATGGCCTGTAAACAATCGCGAGTTGTGACATGATGGCTGCGCTTATGCCACCGCGGAAGGAATCACGCACTAAGTTGCTTTGGTTTGCGTTCGTTCTGTCGATTATCACGTACATCGACCGGGTGTGCATTTCGACGGCAGCGCCTGCCATCCGCCAGGAATTGGGACTCAGTACGGTTCAGGTTGGTTGGATGTTCAGCGTCTTCACCTTTGCATATGCGTTTTTCGAGATACCGAGCGGCCTGTTCGCCGACATTATTGGCCCGCGCCGGATGATGACGCGGATTGTGATCTGGTGGTCGGCATTTACTGCGGCCACAGGACTGGCGTGGAACTTTACTGTTCTCCTGGTGACAAGATTCTTCTTCGGCGTCGGCGAAGCCGGCGCGTTCCCGACCATCTCGCGAAGTTTTTCGCGATGGTTTCCGCGCCGCGAGGTCGGCAATGCTCACGGTGTCTTGTTCATGGGGACGCGCTTCGGCGGTGCGCTTGCGCCGCCATTGGTGGTCGCGATCATGACGTTCGCCGGTTGGAGAATGTCGTTTTTCCTGTTCGGCATGCTCGGCGTGATCTGGAGCGTGTTCTGGTGGAAATGGTATCGCGACGATCCGCGGGAACACGCCGGTACGACGCATGAGGAGGTGCAAGAGATACTCGAAGGAATTGAGCAGGGGCATCGAGCCACTATCCATTGGCGCGAATTTTTCAGCGGCAATCTTCTCCTGATCTGTCTCATGTACTTCTGCGTGGGCTATGCCTTCTATTTCTATCTCACATGGCTGCCCACGTACCTAAAGGAAGCTCGCGGTTTCACGACGCAGCAGGCCGGTCTTCTTGCCGGCCTGATTCTCTTTGCCGGCGGCGTCGCGACCGCAATGGGCGGACGCCTCACCGATTTCCTCGTGCGCCGGTACGGCTTGAGGATCGGCCGATCCGTCGGCGTTGTCGCTATGCCCGCGAGCGGCGCGATTCTTCTGATCGTCGCCTCAACCGAAAATGCAATGCTCGCGGCAGCCCTGCTCGCCCTGGCCGCAGCGGTAGCGGACCTGTGTGTCAGCGCATGTTGGACGATGTGTCACGATGTTGCCGGCGATGCCGCGGGCACCGCGACCGGATGCATGAATACTTTCGGAAATCTCGGTGGCGCGATCAGTCCTCTGGTTGTCGGATACGCCGTCCAATGGTGGGGTTCCTGGTCCACTCCCCTTATTGTGACTGCCGGTGTGTGCGCCCTTTGTGGGTTGTTGACGCTGACAATCGATCCGACGAGGCGTCTGCGAGTATCTGAACACGCGCTGACGGCCGGCGGACCGCCGCGCC
>QHXC01000678.1 GCA_003222815.1 Acidobacteriota bacterium
CGCCCGGACGTTGCGGTATGTCAACCCGTGACCGGCGAGCACCTGCACACTGAGGGAGTGCGCAAATTCGGCGGACTGGCGAATTATATCGAGAGCCTCAGCGCCCGCTTTGCTTGGCTTATTCATGAGGGTCGCGTCAGAATAACGCGCTGTGTTGAGTTCGACCATGCGGGCACCGAGGCCCAGCGCAGCGCGGACCTGCTGCTCGACGGGATCTACGAACAGGCTGACAGCAATGTTCATGGACTGGAGGCGCTTGATCGCAGTAGTGATGGCCTGCGGATTCCGCGTGCAATCTAGACCGCCTGTAGTCGTGATTTCGCCTGGCAGTTCCGGAACGAGAGTGACTTGATCGGGAATGACGTCCAGCGCAATCGCGACCATCTCATCGGTGGAGGCCATTTCGATATTTAGTTTGGTTTTCACGGTTTCGCGCAAGACCTTCACGTCGCGATGCTGAATATGCCGGCGATCGCCGCGCAGATGAACCGTGATGCCGTGCGCCCCGGCCAGTTCGCAGATCGTTGCTGCCGCCACCGGATCAGGCTCGTTGGTGCGGCGGGCTTCACGAAGCGTAGCAATGTGATCAATGTTTACGGAGAGAAGCGTCATGAATACCTTCCGATGAGCGCGTTCCACCGAATCCTCGCGAGATCCAGAAACATCCGAACACCGTCCTGGAGAAACCTTACCTTGCTGCCTTCCGAATGACTCCAGCGGACTGGCGTCTCGCAAATCTTGAGGCCATACCGCCTGGCCAGGAAAAGCAGTTCCGGATCGAAGCCAAAACCAGGCGTCGTCTGCTTTTCAAAAGTGCGCCGCGATCTTTGCCGATGAAATAGTTTGAAGCCGCATTGAGTGTCCTGCAGACGCAATCCAAGAATCAGGCGAACCATGTGGTTGAAGACTCTCGCGCCAAACTCACGGAATCGGGGCTGCCGCTTTTCAATCAAGCTATCTTGCAACTTCCGTGACCCGATCACCACGTCGGCGCCTTCCTTCACGGCCACATCGAGAAGCTTGTTTACTTCCTCGATAGGCGCGGAAAGGTCGGCGTCCGTGAACAGGACGTACGTGCCGGTTGCTGCGAGAACACCTTGCCGAACCGTGTACCCTTTACCGTGATTCTGATGATTTCGAAGGAGCCGGAGAGCTTTCACGTGAAATCGGCTGACAATCGCCGCGGTTTCATCGATGGAGCCGTCATCCACAACGATCACTTCAAAAGGAAGCGGGGACAAGCGTATGAAATCCACGATTTTCTGAAGGGATTCGCCGATTCGAGCAGCCTCGTTAAAGGCGGGAACAACGATGGAAACCAGAGGCAGTCCATCATCCGCGATCGCCACAAAGCCCATCCCCGTCGAGGTTTCCGATGTCTCCATACACGCGGTATTGTATCATCTAGGCTTTTATATGAATGACAGGTTACTCCGGGCGTGCCGGCGCCAACCCGTGGATCGGACGCCGGTTTGGATGATGCGTCAAGCCGGCCGCTACATGAAGGAATACCGCGAAATCCGCCAGAAGGTATCCTTTCTCGAACTCTGTAAAAACCCGGATCTCGCCGCCGAAGTTTCACTGCAGCCCTATCGAGTTTTGGAAGTGGATGCCGTAATTTTCTTTTCCGATATTCTGATTCCCGTCGAAGCGATGGGTGTTTCTGTTTCGCTAACGGACAAAGGCCCGGAGATTGCCACTCCAATCCGCACCCAAGAGGCCGTCGACACGCTGCGTATTCCGGATCCGGCCGGCGAAATTCCCTTCGTCGGAGCGATCTTGAATAGACTCCGGCAGGAAATTCAGAATGCCGTTCCGCTTATCGGATTCGCGGGCGCTCCATGGACACTGGCGTCATATATGGTTGAAGGTGGCGGCTCGAAGAACTTCGCGGAGATCAAGACCCTGGCTTTCCGCGAATCGCGCGTGTTGCACAATTTGCTCGACACGCTCGCATCGACGGTCAGCGCCTATCTTTTGTTTCAGATTGAATCGGGCGCTCAGGTGATTCAGCTCTTCGACACCTGGGCCGGTGAGCTGAATCGCCGCGACTATGAGGAGTTCGCGCTGCCTTACACTCGGAAGATATTCGAAGCCATCGGTCATCGTGTCCCCGGTATCCTGTATGTGAACGGGTGCGCGGCAATATTGGAATCGATGGCCAATTCCGGAGCGGATGTGCTCAGTGTGGACTGGCGCATTTCTTTGGCTGAAGCGCGACGCCGAGTTGGTGATCGCGTTGCCCTTCAGGGAAACCTGGATCCGTGCGTCCTTCTCGGCTCGAAGGACCGCATTGTCTCCAGGACATCGGAAATTCTCGAGGAGGCGGGACCGGTTGGCCACATTATGAATCTGGGTCACGGCATTCTTCCATCCACTCCGCTGGAGAACGCGAAGGCTTTGATCGAGACCGCGAAGAGTCACCGGCATAGTCGATGAAAATCGGAGTCCTTTTATTCAACCTCGGCGGTCCGGAAACGCTGCGGGACGTGAAGCCCTTTCTTTATCGGTTGTTTTCGGATCCCGAAATCATTCGCGTCAAGTGGGGACCTGTCCGGAAGGCATTGGCTTATACGATCGCGACTCTGAGACGAACGACCTAGGCCCGCGGCAGGAACGTCCAAACGTTCGTAGGCATGTGTGCATGGCATCCGTTCCTAGAAGAAGCGATCGACGAGATCGAGAACAGTGGAATTGACAGTCTGGTGATCCTGCCCCTATTCCCTCAATACTCGGTCACTACAACGGGCTCGGGTTTTTCTATTTTGCGAAAGTTGATCGATAAACGGCCGTTGTTTAAGAAGCTCGATGTGCAATGGATCTCTTCGTGGCCGGACCATCCCGCGTACATTGATTCCTTTGCACAGGCTATTGGGCGTGAGCTCGTCAGGTTCTCGAGTCCCGATAAGGTTCACATTCTTTTCAGCGCCCATAGTATTCCTGAAAGCTACGTCCGAAACGGCGATCCCTACCTCGAGCAGACAAAGAAGACGGTCGAATCGATCATGGATCAGCTCGGCCGGACAAATCCTTACCGGCTTTCGTTTCAAAGCAAAATCGGGCCTGTCAAATGGCTCGAGCCTTTCACGAACGATGCGATCATGCAGCTTGGAAAGCAGGGTGTTGATGACATGCTCGCCGTTCCCGTTAGTTTCGTCTCCGAGCACATCGAAACCTTGTATGAACTGGACATCCTCTACAAGAAAGTGGCCAAAGACGCCGGGGTTGAGAACTTCCGGCGCGTCCCGGCACTGAACAGCGACCCCGTGTTTATTCGGGCCCTCGCGGATATTGTGGAGAGCACGCTGTAAATGTAATCAGCCGCGAACACATGCCTGACGTCATCATTATCGGGGCCGGTATTAGCGGGCTTTCATGCGCATGGAAGCTGAAAAAGCTTGGGATCGATGCGGCCGTGCTCGAAGCCAGTTCTCGTGCCGGCGGAGTCATTCGAACCGAAAACGTGAACGGGTATCAGATCGAGTGGGGGCCAAACAGTTTCCAACTTGCGCCACGAGCGTTTCAGATAATCGATGAGCTTGGGCTCTATGAAGAACTGTTGGCGCCTGATCCGCACGCTCCCCGGTATGTTTTCGTGAATGGGCGGCTGCGAAAATTTCCGTTTGGGCCGCTCAGTTTCGGCGGAATCATTCGTATTCTTGGTGAACCCTTCGTACGATCCAAATCCGCGACGGACGAGTCCGTGAGCGGTTTTTTTCGGCGCCGGTTCGGCGGTCAGGCTCATGACCGGCTGGTTGCTCCTCTCCTGACTGGAATGTACGCGGCAAACACGGAACATCTCAGCATGGCTGCGGTGTTTCCCAGAATGGTGGAAATGGAGCGAGAGTATGGCAGTCTGGCCGGCGCGATGTTGCGATCCTTTACGCGCCGCTCGAATTCCTCTGAGCCGGCTCCGAGTAGACCAAAACCGAGAGGAAGCGTTTTTTCATTTCATGGTGGGATGCAGGTCTTGCCGGCCAAAATCGCGGAAAACGTGAACGTGCAATATGGCGTCAACCATGCTCGGGTCGGCGATGCACCCGTTACAGTGCTAGCGGTGCCCACGTATCGCGCTGTTGAAATTCTCGAGCAGCCACACTCCGCCATAGCAAACCTGCTCCGGAAAGTCCGGTATGCGCCTATGGTAATTGCCGCGACTTCCCTTCCTGAAGACAGCGTCAAGGAACCGTTGCGTGGCTTCGGCTTTTTGGCGCCGAGAAATCAGGGACTGCATTTGCTGGGGACGCTCTTCAGTTCCGCGCTTTTTACGGGCCGCGCTCCCAACGAGCG